>JALVNE010000103.1 GCA_027026755.1 Sedimenticola sp.
CGGATACTGGAGGTGGGTTTGAGGGCGATAGATGCGGTGACTTCCTGGCCGGTAGAGATCCCGCCCAGCACGCCGCCGGCATTGTTGCCGATGAATCCCTCCGGTGTCAGCTCATCACGGTGCTCACTCCCCTTCTGTTCCACGCTGGCAAAACCGGCACCCATCTCGACCGCTTTTACCGCATTGATCCCCATCATGGCATGGGCGATCTCTGCATCCAGGCGGTCGAATACCGGCTCTCCCAGGCCCGGCGGAACCCCGCTGGCAACCACGTTGACGCGGGCGCCAATGGAGTTTCCCTCCTTGCGCAAGGCATCCATGTAGGCCTCCATCCCGGCTACCTTTGCAGCATCGGGGCAGAAAAACGGGTTGCGATTCACCTCTTCCCAATCCAGCGCCTCCGCCTTGATGGGGCCGAGCTGGGCCAGATAACCTCGTATCTCGATTCCCCTTTCAGCCAGGTATTTGCGTGCAACCGCTCCAGCTGCCACCCGGGCCGCGGTCTCCCGTGCCGATGAGCGGCCACCGCCGCGGTAGTCACGGATGCCATATTTCTGCTGATAGGTGTAGTCGGCATGGCCTGGCCGGAACCGGTCCATGATTTCAGAATAGTCTTTAGAGCGTTGATCGGTATTCTCAATCAACAGGGCAATGGGCGCGCCCGTGGTTTTGCCTTCAAACAGACCCGACAGGATGCGCACCTCGTCCGCCTCCCGCCGCTGGGTGGTGTGGCGTGACTGACCCGGCCGGCGCCGATCCAGATCCCGCTGGATATCGGCCTCGCTCAGCGCCATCCCCGGCGGACAACCATCCACCACGCAACCGATGGCAGCACCGTGGCTTTCGCCAAAATTGGTGACGGAGAACAGTTTTCCTATGGTGTTGCCGGACATCAGATCACCTTGGAGAAACGCCGCTGCGGCTGCTCCCGCAGGTAGCGATCGAAGGTCATGCAGATATTGCGGATCAGCAGCTTCCCTTCCGGGCGCACCTGGATATCATTCTCATCCAGGTTGAGCAGACCATCCTTCTCCATCTCCTGGAGCTGTGCCAGCTCGGTTGCGAAGTAGTCATCAAAATCAATATCGAACTGCCGCCCAATCGCCTGTTTATTCAGATGAAAATGACAAATCAGCTGGGTTATCACCTCGCGGCGCAGCTTGTCATCGGCATCCAGTTCAACACCACGAAAGATCGGAATACGCCCGGCATCGACGCGCTCGTAGTACTCGTCATTGGTACGCATGTTCTGGCTGTAGCTGTCTCCCACCATGCCGATGGAGGTAACGCCCATCGCCACCAGATCGCAACCGGCGTGGGTGGAGTAACCCTGGAAATTACGGTACAGGGTGCCCTGCCGTTGCGCAACGGCCAGCTCGTCATCGGGCTTGGCAAAGTGATCCATGCCGATATAGACATAACCCGCCTCTCCCAGCCGCTCGATGGTCAGTTTGAGAATTGCCAGCTTCTCGGCGGGTGAGGGAAGCTCACCCACATTAATACGCCGTTGCGGCTTGAACAGTTCCGGCAGATGCGCATAGTTGAATACCGAGACCCGATCGGGATCCACCTCCAGCACCTTGTCCAGGGTGCGGGCAAAACTCTCTTTGCTCTGTAGCGGCAGACCGTAGATCAGATCGATGCTGACCGACTTGAAACCCTCCTTGCGCGCCGCCCGCAAGGTAGCGAGGGTAACCTCTTCGGGCTGGATCCGGTTCACCGCTTTCTGCACTTTTGGATCGAAATCCTGCACTCCCAGACTCATCCGGTTGAAACCCA
>JALVNE010000104.1 GCA_027026755.1 Sedimenticola sp.
GGGTGTCGGACTCGTATTCCACGTGCGCGGTGGCAATGGTGATACCACGCTCGCGCTCTTCCGGGGCATTGTCGATCTGGTCGTAAGCCTTGGTCTCACCACCAAACTTCGCCGCCTGCACGGTCGTAATCGCCGCAGTCAGCGTGGTTTTACCGTGATCTACGTGGCCGATAGTGCCCACGTTTACATGGGGTTTGGTTCTTTCAAATTTTTCCTTAGACACTTTAGCTTACCTTTCTCAACGAAACTGTTTCAACGAATCGGGTTACTTGTTGACAATGCTGTCAGCAATATTCTGGGGAACTTCGCTGTACTTGGCGAATTCCATACTGTAGTTGGCCCGGCCCTGAGTGGCGCCGCGCAGGTCAGTGGCGTAACCAAACATGGAGGACAGAGGAACCTCGGCCTTGATGATCTTGCCCGCGGGACCGTCTTCCATGCCCTGCACCATGCCGCGGCGGCTGTTCAGATCCCCGATGACGTCGCCCATGTATTCTTCCGGGGTCACCACCTCGACCTTCATGATGGGCTCGAGGAGCACGGGATCCGCCTGGGCGGCACCGTTCTTGAAACCCATGGAGCCGGCGATCTTGAACGCCTGCTCGTTGGAGTCCACCTCGTGATAGGAACCATCATAGAGAGTGACCTTGACATCGACCACGGGATAACCGGCAATGACACCGCTCTCCATGGCTTCCTGCACGCCCTTGTCCACAGCGGGAATGTATTCGCGGGGAACCACGCCACCAACGATTTCATTCACGAACTCGTAGGTTTCCTCGCTGTCGGTGAGAGGCTCGATGCGCAACCACACATGACCGTACTGACCGCGACCACCGGACTGGCGAACGAACTTGCCTTCGGCCTCCACGGACTTGCGGATGGTTTCGCGGTAGGCCACCTGGGGCGCGCCCACATTGGCCTCCACCTTGAACTCACGCTTCATGCGGTCCACGATGATGTCCAGGTGCAGCTCGCCCATGCCGGAGATGATGGTCTGACCAGACTCCTCGTCCGTATGCACGCGGAAGGAGGGGTCTTCCTGGGCCAGCTTCTGCAGGGCGATGCCCATCTTTTCCTGGTCCGCCTTGGTCTTGGGCTCCACGGCCACGGAGATGACGGGCTCGGGGAACTCCATGCGTTCCAGCACGATGATGTTCTTCAGGTCGCAGAGGGTGTCACCGGTGGTGACGTCCTTCAGACCCACGGCGGCAGCGATATCGCCGGCGCGAACCTCTTTGATCTCCTCACGGGAGTTGGCATGCATCTGCAGGATACGGCCCATGCGCTCCTTCTTGTTCTTCACCGGGTTATAGACGCTGTCACCGGCATTGACCACGCCGGAATAGACCCGGAAGAAGGTCAGGGTGCCGACGAAGGGATCGGTGGCGATCTTGAAGGCCAGGGCAGAGAAGGGCTCGTCGTCGGACGCATGGCGTACGGCCTCGGTGCCATCTTCCAGCTCACCCTTGATGGGGGGAACGTCCACGGGAGAAGGCATGAGTTCGATGATCTTGTCGAGCATGGCCTGCACGCCCTTGTTCTTGAAGGCGGAACCCAGAGTCACGGGAGTGATTTCCAGATTCAGGGTGCGGATGCGCAGACCTTCCATGATCTCGTCTTCGGTCAGCTCCTCGCCTTCGAGATACTTTTCCATCATCTCGTCGTTGGCCTCGGCTGCCGCCTCGATCATGTTGGCGCGCCATTCCTCGGCCACATCCACCATGTCCGCGGGAATGTCCTCGTAGTGGAACTCCACGCCCATGTTCTCGTCGCTCCAGACGATGGACTTCATCTTGATGAGGTCGATGACGCCACTGAAATCTTCCTCGGCGCCGATGGGCACCTGAATGGGCACGGCGTTGGCGCCCAGGCGCTCCTTGAGCTGCTCGACCACACGGAAGAAGTTGGCGCCCATGCGGTCCATCTTGTTGACGAAGGCCATGCGGGGCACTTCATAACGGTTGGCCTGGCGCCATACGGTTTCAGACTGGGGCTCCACGCCGCCCACGGCGCAGAGTACGAATACGGCGCCGTCGAGCACGCGCAGGGAACGCTCCACCTCGATGGTGAAATCCACGTGCCCCGGTGTGTCGATGATATTGATACGGTGCTCGGGATAGTTGTTGGCCATCCCCTTCCAGAAACAGGTGGTCGCCGCGGAGGTGATGGTGATACCCCGCTCCTGTTCCTGCTCCATCCAGTCCATGGTGGCCGCGCCATCGTGTACCTCACCAATCTTGTGAGACACACCAGTGTAATAGAGGATGCGCTCGGTAGTGGTGGTCTTGCCCGCATCGATGTGCGCCATGATGCCCACGTTGCGATAACGTTCGATAGGTGTAGTACGTGCCACGGTCGTTTCCGTCCTGAAATAAATAAAACTGTTAAAGAGCCTGGTCTGGGTAAAACTTACCAGCGGTAATGGGAGAAAGCCTTGTTGGCTTCCGCCATGCGATGGGTGTCTTCCTTCTTCTTCACCGCCGTGCCGCGGGATTCGGAGGCATCCATGAGTTCGCCGGCAAGACGGTCGGCCATGGACTTCTCGCTGCGCTTGCGCGCGGCCTCGATGAGCCAGCGCATGGCCAGGGCATTGCGACGCACGGGGCGCACTTCCACGGGCACCTGGTAGGTGGCGCCACCCACGCGGCGGGACTTGACCTCCACCACGGGACGCACGTTCTCCAGGGCCTGCTCCAGCGCCTCGAGAGGATCACCGCCCTTCTTCTCGGCGATCTGGTCCAGGGCGCCGTACAGCACACGCTCGGCCACGGACTTCTTGCCATCGACCATGACCATGTTGATGAACTTGGCCAGGGTCAGACTGCCAAACTTGGGGTCCGGTAAAATCTCGCGGCGGGCCGCTACTCTTCTTCTTGCCATGACGCTCTACTCTAATAATGTATTCTGTATGATTGAACCGATCAGCCGATCACTTCTTGGGACGCTTGGCGCCGTACTTGGAACGCCCCTGACGACGGGCCTCCACGCCGGAAGTATCCAGGGCACCCCGCACCACGTGATAGCGCACGCCAGGCAAGTCCTTCACCCGGCCGCCGCGAATCAGGACCACGGAGTGTTCCTGCAGGTTGTGACCTTCGCCGCCAATGTAGGAAGTCACCTCATATCCATTGGTGAGACGAACACGCGCCACCTTGCGCAGAGCCGAGTTCGGCTTCTTGGGGGTGGTGGTGTACACCCGGGTGCACACGCCACGACGCTGGGGACAGGCCTCCAGGGCGGGCACGTTGCTCTTTTCCTTCGCACGCTTGCGCGGCTTGCGTACCAACTGATTGATTGTAGCCATGTAATACAGTCTCCGGACGCCTCGGTCTTCTTGCCGAAGCGCCAAAAATTCGTGCAGAGGACACCCCATCCGCTCTGTTGAGCTTCAAGCGGACGGCATCTTGCAGTCGAATCGGTTATTTTCGCCATGCGGCCTGAGCCGCGGGAATAAAATCAACAAGGCCGAAAAAATGCCCCAGCCTTGTGCGAAGACCGCGCATTCTAGATATGCGCGGTCTTCGTGTCAAGCCCTGTTCGGAAAATATATTTCCCTAGGTATCAGGACTCCGCCTCTGTGGAGGAGGTTTCCGAGTTGCTCAGGGCCTCCTTGATGACCGCTTCCACGTCTTCGCTGGCCATTTCCACGGGCTCGCCGCTGGCCAGGGAGTCCTCGGCGCGGCGTTGGCGGCGCGCCTCGTGGTAGGCCAGGCCGGTTCCGGCCGGGATCAGGCGACCGACGATGACATTCTCCTTCAGACCATGCAGCCTGTCCTCGGCGCCACGCACGGAGGCTTCCGTGAGCACCCGGGTGGTTTCCTGGAAGGAAGCCGCGGAGATGAAGGACTCGGTGGCCAGGGAGGCCTTGGTGATGCCCAGCAACAGGGGCTCCCAGGTCGCCGGCATGCCACCTTCCTTCTCCACCTTCTCGTTCAGTTCCATCACCTTGGTCCTGGAGACCTGCTCGCCACGCAGCAGCTTGGTGTCACCGCCATCGACGATTTCCACCTTGCGCAGCATCTGGCGAATGATGACCTCGATGTGCTTGTCGTTGATGCCCACGCCCTGCAGGCGGTACACGTCCTGGATTTCCTGCACCAGATATTCGGCCAGGGCGGTCACGCCCCGCAGGCGCAGGATATCGTGGGGATTGAGTTCGCCATCGGCGATGACTTCCCCCTTCTCCACATGCTCGCCCTCGAACACATCGACATGACGCCACTTCGGGATCAGGGACTCCACCTGCTCGCCCTCGGCGGTGGTGATGACCAGGCGCTGCTTGCCCTTGGTGTCCTTGCCGAAGCCAATGGTACCGGTGGCTTCCGCCAGGATGGCCGGCTCCTTGGGTTTGCGCGCCTCGAACAGGTCGGCAACCCGGGGCAGACCACCGGTGATGTCGCGGGTCTTGGAGGATTCCTGGGGTATGCGCGCCAGCACGTCGCCCACGCCCACTTGCGCGCCATCCTGCACGCTGACCACGGCCCCGGCGGGCAGTACATAGTTGGCCGGCAGGCTGGTGCCGGCAAGGTTGATGTCGTTGCCCTTCTCGTCCACCAGCTTGACCATGGGACGCAGGTCCTTGCCGCTGGTGGGACGCTGCTTGGGATCCATGACTTCCAGGGAAGTCAGGCCGGTGACCTCGTCGGTCTTGGTCTGCACGGTGACGCCATCGACGAAATCGACGAAACGCAGGATACCCGCCACCTCGGTGATGACCGGGTGGGTGTGAGGATCCCAGGTGGCGACCAGCTGGCCGGCTTCCACGGCTTCACCGTTCTTCACCTGCAACTCGGCGCCATAGGGCAGCTTGTAGCGCTCGCGTTCGGAGCCGCGGGTGTCATGGACGATGATCTCTCCGGAACGGGATACCGCCACCAGCTTGCCGTCGCCCCGCTCCACGGTCTTGATGTTGTGTAGGGTGACGCTGCCTGCGTTCTTCACCTCGATGCTGCTCACGGCGGCAGACCGGGACGCGGCCCCACCGATGTGGAAGGTACGCATGGTCAGCTGGGTGCCGGGCTCACCGATGGACTGGGCCGCCACCACGCCGACGGCCTCGCCGATATTGACGCCGTGCCCGCGGCCCAGGTCACGTCCATAGCAGCGGCTGCAGATGCCGTACTTGGCTTCACAGCTTATGGCAGAACGCACCCTCACCTGATCCACGCCGTGTTCTTCCAGCATGTCCACCAGATTTTCGTCCAGCAGCACATTGGCTTCCACCAGCACCTCGTCGGTGCCTGGCTTGTACACATCCTTGGCGGTCACCCGGCCCAGGACGCGCTCGCGCAGGGCCTCGACCACGTCACCGCCCTCGATGATGGGCTGCATGAGCAGACCGTTTTCGGTACCGCAATCTTCCTCGGTGATGACCAGGTCCTGGGCCACGTCCACCAAACGGCGGGTCAGATAACCGGAGTTGGCGGTCTTCAAAGCGGTATCCGCCAAGCCTTTACGCGCGCCGTGGGTGGAGATGAAGTACTGCAGCACGTCCAGGCCTTCACGGAAGTTGGCCGTGATGGGCGTTTCGATGATGGAGCCGTCCGGCTTGGCCATCAGGCCCCGCATGCCCGCCAGTTGGCGAATCTGGGCGGCGGAACCCCGGGCACCGGAATCGGCCATCATGAAGATGGAGTTGAAGGAAGGCTCCTCCACCTCCTTGCCCTCCCGGTCCACCACCTTCTCGGTACCGAGCTGGGCCATCATCGCCTTGGCCACCTGGTCGTTGGCATGGGACCAGATATCGATGACCTTGTTGTAACGCTCGCCGTTGGTCACCAAGCCGGAGGCGTACTGATCCTCGATTTCCTTGACTTCCTTTTCCGCCGCCGCCAGAAGAATTTCCTTCTCGGCGGGAACCACCATGTCGTCGGCACACACGGAGGCGCCGGCCTTGGCTGCCATGCGGAAGCCCATGTACATGAGCTGGTCGGCAAACACCACGGTGTCCTTCAGGCCCAGCTCCCGGTAGCAGGTGTTGACCAGGCGGGAAATGGCCTTCTTGTTGAGCACGGTGTTGATGAGCTTTTCGAAGGACAGACGGCGGGGAATGATTTCCCAGAGTATGGCCCGGCCGATGGTCGTGTCGTAGATGCGGTACTCGGTGGCATAGCTGCCGTCTTCCTGCCGCACTTCCTCGTCGATACGCACCTTGACCCTGGCGTGCAGCTCTGCCTGGCCGGTTTCATAAGCGCGGCGCGCCTCGGCGGTGCCCGCCAGCACCATGCCCTCGCCCTTGGCGTTGATGCGCTCGCGGGTCATGTAATACAGACCCAGCACCACGTCCTGGGTAGGCACGATGATGGGCTCGCCGTTGGCGGCGGAGAGAATGTTGTTGCTGGCCATCATCAGGGTGCGCGCTTCCAGCTGGGCTTCCAGGGACAGGGGCACGTGCACGGCCATCTGGTCGCCGTCGAAGTCCGCGTTGAAAGCGGTACAGACCAGAGGATGCAGCTGGATGGCCTTGCCCTCGATGAGCACGGGCTCGAAGGCCTGGATGCCCAGGCGGTGCAGGGTAGGCGCCCGGTTGAGCATCACCGGGTGTTCACGGATGACGTTCTCCAGGATGTCCCAGACTTCGGATGCGCCACGATCCACCAGCTTCTTGGCCGCCTTGATGGTGGTGGCCAGACCACGGGATTGCAGCTTGGCGAAGATGAAAGGCTTGAACAGCTCCAGAGCCATGCGCTTGGGCAAGCCGCACTGGTGCAGCTTCAGGGTGGGCCCCACCACGATGACGGAGCGACCGGAATAGTCCACCCGCTTACCCAGCAGGTTCTGGCGGAAGCGGCCCTGCTTGCCCTTGATCATGTCCGCCAGGGATTTCAGGGGGCGCTTGTTGGTGCCGGTGATGGCGCGGCCGCGGCGGCCGTTGTCCAGCAGGGCGTCCACGGCTTCCTGCAGCATGCGCTTCTCGTTGCGCACGATGATGTCCGGGGCGGTGAGTTCCAGCAGGCGCTTGAGGCGGTTGTTGCGGTTGATCACCCGGCGGTACAGGTCGTTGAGGTCCGAGGTGGCGAAACGGCCGCCATCCAGGGGCACCAGGGGACGCAGCTCCGGCGGCAGTACCGGCAGCACCTTGAGGATCATCCATTCCGGGCGGTTGCCGGAATCCTGCAGGGATTCCAGCAGCTTCAGCCGCTTGGCGATCTTCTTGATCTTGGTTTCGGAATTGGTGGAACCGATCTCCTCGCGCAGCTTGGCGATTTCCGCGGGAATATCCAGGGAGGAGAGCAGCTCATACACCGCCTCGGCGCCCATGCGGGCGTCGAATTCGTCACCGTTCTCCTCGATGGCTTCCAGGTATTGCTCGTCGTTCAGGAGCTGGCCGCGCTCGAGCATGGTCATGCCGGGATCGATGACCACATAGGACTCGAAGTACAGGATGCGCTCGATGCTCTTGAGGGTCATGTCCAGCAGCAGGCCGATGCGCGACGGCAGGGACTTGAGGTACCAGATGTGGGCCACGGGGCTGGCCAGCTCGATGTGGCCCATGCGCTCGCGGCGCACCTTGGACAGGGTCACCTCCACGCCGCACTTCTCGCACACCACGCCGCGGTGCTTGAGGCGCTTGTACTTGCCGCACAGGCACTCGTAGTCGTTGACCGGGCCGAAAATCTTGGCGCAGAACAGGCCTTCCCGCTCCGGTTTGAAGGTGCGGTAGTTGATGGTCTCGGGCTTCTTCACCTCGCCGAAGGACCAGGACCGGATCATGTCCGGGGAAGCCAGACCAATGCGAATGGCATCGAACTCTTCGTTCTGCCCCTGTTGCTTCAGAATCTTCAAAAGATCTTTCACGAATCTATCTCCGTTGTATCGCTGCTCGACTCAAGGACGCGGCGCCCCTCAGTCCTGCTCCAGCTCGATGTTGATGCCCAGCGATTTGACTTCTTTCACCAGTACGTTGAAGGACTCGGGCATCCCGGCCTCCATCTGGTGGTTACCGTCCACGATGTTCTTGTACATGCGGGTCCGTCCGTTGACGTCATCGGACTTGACGGTAAGCATTTCCTGCAGGGTGTAGGCTGCGCCATAGGCTTCCAGGGCCCAGACCTCCATTTCCCCGAAGCGCTGGCCGCCGAACTGGGCCTTGCCGCCCAGGGGCTGCTGGGTGACCAGGCTGTAGGGACCCGTGGAGCGGGCATGCATCTTGTCATCAACCAGATGGTTGAGTTTGAGCATGTACATATAGCCTACGGTGACGGGACGCTCGAAAGGCTCGCCGGTACGGCCATCATAGAGGATGCACTGGCCGGATTCCGGCAGGCCCGCCAGTTTCAGCAAATGGCGGATCTCCTCTTCGGTGGCGCCGTCGAACACGGGGGTGGCCACGGGCACGCCGTTGCGCAGGTTGGCCGCCAGCTCCAGGATCTCCTCGTCACTGAAGGAACCCAGGTCTTCCTTCTTGCCGCTGAAGTTGTACACCTGATCGAGATACTTGCGAATCTCCTTGATCTTGGCCTGGGCGTCCAGCATCTCGCCAATGCGCTCGCCCACGCCCTTGGCGGCAAAGCCCAGGTGCGTCTCCAGGATCTGGCCGATATTCATGCGCGAGGGCACGCCCAGGGGGTTGAGGGCAATGTCCACGGGACGGCCGTTCTCGTCGAAGGGCATGTCCTCCACGGGCACGATCTGAGAGATGACACCTTTGTTACCATGACGGCCGGCCATCTTGTCACCAGGCTGGATACGGCGCTTGATGGCCACATAGACCTTGACCATCTTCAGCACGCCGGGAGCCAGGTCGTCACCGGTGGATAGCTTGCGCTTCTTGTCCTCGTAGTAGTCACGGAACTTCTGGCGCTGCTCTTCCACCTGCTTGGCAATGGCTTCCAGCTGCTTTTGCGCCTCTTCGTTGCGCAGGCGGATCTGGAACCACTGGTCGCGGTCCAGATCGGCCAGGTAGCCCTTGGTGATCTTGGAGCCGGCCTTGAGGCGGTTGGGCCCGCCTTCGGCCACCTTGCCAGACAGCATCTTCTCCACTCGGGCAAAAGTGTCCTCCTCCATGATGCGCTGCTGGTCGGCGATGTCCTTGCGGATGCGCTCCAGCTCGGCCTCCTGGATCTCCAGGGCGCGGGCGTCCTTCTCCACCCCATCGCGGGTGAAGACCTGCACGTCGATGACGGTGCCGGAGACGCCGGACTTCACCCGCAAAGAGGTGTCCTTCACGTCCGAGGCCTTCTCGCCAAAAATGGCACGCAGAAGCTTTTCTTCCGGCGTGAGCTGGGTTTCACCCTTGGGCGTGACCTTGCCCACCAGGATGTCGCCTTCCTTCACCTCAGCGCCCACATAGACGATGCCGGACTGGTCCAGCTTGGCCAGGGCCGCCTCGCCGACGTTGGGAATGTCGCCAGTGATTTCCTCGGGACCCAGCTTGGTGTCCCGGGCCTGACAGGTGAGTTCCTCGATATGGATGGTGGTGAAACGGTCTTCCTTCACCACGTTCTCGGAAATGAGAATGGAATCCTCAAAGTTGTAACCGTTCCAGGGCATGAAGGCCACGCGCAGGTTCTGACCCAGGGCCAGCTCGCCCATGTCCGTGGAAGGCCCATCGGCCATGACGTCGCCCCGCGCCACCTCATCGCCCACCATCACCAGGGGACGCTGGTTGATGCAGGTGTTCTGGTTGGAACGGGTGTACTTGGTGAGGTTGTAGATGTCCACGCCGGGCTCGCCGGCCACGGTTTCGTCGTCGTTCACCCGCACCACGATGCGGCTGGCGTCCACGGACTCCACGGTGCCACCGCGCTTGGCCACCACGGTGACGCCGGAGTCCACGGCCACGTTGCGCTCGATGCCGGTGCCCACCAGGGGCTTCTCGGCGCGCAGGGTAGGAACCGCCTGGCGCTGCATGTTGGAACCCATGAGGGCGCGGTTGGCGTCATCGTGCTCCAGGAAGGGGATCAGGGCCGCCGCCACGGAAACGATCTGCTTGGGCGACACGTCCATGTATTCCACCTTGTCCGGGGTGAACAGGGCAAATTCGTTCTGATGACGGCAGGACACCAGTTCCTCGGTGAGCTTGCCGTTCTTGTCCATGGCCGCGCTGGCCTGGGCAATGACGAAACGCCCTTCCTCGATGGCAGACAGATAATGGATCTCGTCCGTGGCCTTGCCGTTCTTCACCACCCGGTAGGGGGTTTCCAGGAAACCGTAACGGTTGGTCTTGGCATACACGGCCAGGGAGTTGATGAGGCCGATGTTCGGACCTTCAGGCGTCTCGATGGGACAGACCCGGCCATAGTGGGTGGGATGCACGTCGCGCACCTCGAAACCGGCACGCTCCCGGGCCAGACCGCCGGGCCCCAGGGCGGACACCCGGCGCTTGTGGGTCACTTCCGACAGAGGGTTGTTCTGGTCCATGAACTGGGACAGCTGACTGGAGCCGAAGAATTCCTTGATGGCCGCGGACACCGGCTTGGCGTTGATCATCTCCTGGGGCATGAGGCCCTCGGCCTCGGCCAGGGTGAGACGCTCCTTGACCGCGCGCTCCACGCGCACCAGGCCCACGCGGAACTGGTTCTCCGCCATCTCACCCACACAACGCACGCGGCGGTTGCCCAGGTGGTCGATGTCGTCAGTAGTGCCCTTGCCGTCGCGAATGTCCACCAGGGTCTTGAGGACATCCACGATGTCGGAGCTGTCACCATACTCTTTCACCAACTCACGGGAATACTCGTCGTCGCGGCTGCTGAAGTATTTGCCGTCATACAGAATACCCAGGCCCTCGGTTTCTTCGCGACCCAGGCGGCGGTTGAACTTCATGCGCCCCACGGCGGACAGGTCATAGCGCTCCGACGTGAAGAACAGGTTGTGGAACAGGTTCTGGGCGGCTTCCTTGGTGGGGGGCTCCCCAGGACGCATCATGCGGTAGATCTCCACCTGCGCTTCCAGGCGCGTGGAGGTGGGATCCAGACGCAGGGTCTCGGAGATATAGGGGCCGTGATCCAGGTCATTGGTAAACAGGGTCTTGAGTTCCTTGATGCCCTTATCCTGGATGGCCGTCACCAGTTCCTCGGTGATCTCGTCGTTGGCCGCCGCCAGCAGTTCGCCGGTTTCGGGATCCACGAGGTCATGGGCCAGGGTCTTGCCCACCAGGTAGTCGGCAGGCACTTCCAGCTGTTTGACGCCTTCTTTCTCCATGGCTTTGATATGCCTGGCGGTGATGCGCTTGCCAGCTTCCACGATGACCTTGCGACCGGCCTTGATATCGAAACCGGCGGTTTCACCGCGCAGGCGCAGAGGCACCAGGTCCAGCAGGATCTTGCCGCCCTTGAAGGTGAAGCTGTCGGTTTCGAAGAAATAGTCCAGGATTTCCTGGGTGTTGTAGCCCAGGGCGCGCAGCAGCACGGTTGCCGGAATCTTGCGGCGGCGGTCGATGCGCACGAACACCGCATCCTTGGGATCGAACTCGAAGTCCAGCCAAGAACCGCGGTAGGGGATCACCCGGGCGGAGAACAGCAGCTTGCCGGATGAATGGGTCTTGCCCTTGTCGTGATCGAAGAACACGCCGGGGGAACGGTGCAGCTGGGACACGATGACCCGCTCGGTACCATTGATGACGAAAGTGCCGGTATCCGTCATCAGCGGCAGTTCGCCCATGTAGATCTCCTGCTCCTTGACGTCCTTGATGCGCTTGACGTTGGCAGGCGCGTCACGATCATAGATGACCAGGCGCACCAGCACGCGCAGGGGCGCAGCATAGGTGACGCCACGCAACTGGCACTCGCGCACGTCGAACATGGGCTCGCCGAGACGGTAGCTCACGTACTCCAGGGCAGCGCTGCCATTGTGGCTGACGATGGGAAAAACCGAGCTGAATGCCGCATGCAGTCCCTGAGCGTCACGCTCATCAGGCTTCTTGTCCGCCTGCAGAAATTTGCGATAGGAATCGATCTGCGTGGCAAGAAGAAAAGGGATCTCAAGAACACTTCCGCGTTTTGCAAAATCCTTGCGGATGCGTTTTTTCTCTGTAAACGAATAGGCCATGCTTGCCTTCCCTCAGTCTAGTCCAGTCATTACCACCGACTCAACGCCGGCCGCCCTTGCGGGCAAAATCTCACACAAACAGGAAAAGGCCGGCGGCATTAAAGCCGCCAGCCGTTTTCGGCTTTGCGTAAACGCCAGCCAAGATCAGTATTACTTGATCTCGACAGATGCGCCAGCTTCTTCCAGCGTTTTCTTCGCCTCTTCGGCTTCTTCCTTGCTCACGCCTTCCTTCAGTACGGAAGGAACGCCTTCTACCGCGTCCTTGGCTTCTTTCAGGCCCAAGCCGGTCAGACCGCGAACGGCCTTGATCACGCCAACCTTCTTGTCACCGAAACCAGTCAGAACCACGTCGAACTCGGTCTTCTCGGCGGCACCTTCACCACCGGCGTCACCACCGGCGGCCGGCGCTGCGGCCACGGCTGCAGCTGCGGTTACACCGAATTTTTCTTCCATTGCCTCGATCAGCTCGACAACGTCCATGACGGACATGTTGGCGATGGCTTCGAGGATATCGTCTTTAGAAACTGCCATTTTCAGGGCTCCTACATATCTTCAAGTTAAAAAGTGTGGGATGAGGAATCAGGCCGCGCCTGCTTCCTTTGCGTCGCGAATCGCTGCAACCGTGCGAACCAGTTTGCCCGGTACCTCGTTGAGCGTGGTAACCAGCTTCTGTACAGGCGCCAGCATGGTACCCATCAACATACTGATTGCCTGCTCGTAGGTAGGCATTTTCGCCAGAACACTGATTTCTGAAGGATCGAGCAGTTTCCCGTTGATGGAAACCATCTTCACCACCAGAGCATCATTCTCCTTGGCAAAATCATTGATCACACGTGCGGCAGCGCCCGGATCTTCCTGAGAGAAGGCCAGCAACAGTGGGCCGACAAAGCCCTCCTGCATGCAGGCAAAATCCGTACCTTCCACGGCTCGCTTGGCCAGCGTGTTCTTGACCACGCGAAGATAGACACCAGCACCACGCGCTTGCTTGCGCAGCTCGGTGAGATCTTCAACGGTCAGCCCACGATATTCGGCGGCGATTGCGGAATACGCACTGCTCGCTACGTCAGCGACTTCGGCGACGATGGCTTTCTTTTGCTCAAGATTAAGTGCCAAAGTCGTCACCTCCCGACAACGATGAGGAACGGTCACCCGTTCTCGTTTACACCAGGAATGAAATATTGCTTCATTCCGCCGTTTTCCGGTGCCCGTCATCAGGATGCAAGCCCTGATTTCGGAGCTCCGTCTGCGCAGGCAGATTAAGCCTCACGCCGTTCCCGGCTTCGAGGCGCCTGCGGTCTTTGACAGCAGGCGGCCGTACTTCATGGCCGCTGCTCCAAAGCCTGTTGTGTGGCAGGCGCAAGGCCTGCCCACGACATTTCTTTGCTGCCGGATCAGATGCTCAGTGAGCCCTGGTCCAGCACGATACCCGGCCCCATGGTCGTGGAGACGGTGATCTTTTTCATGTACACGCCCTTGGCGGAACTGGGCTTGGCCTTCTTCAGGTCCGCCAGCAGGCTTTCCAGGTTTTCCTTCAGCGCAGCGGGTTCGAAACCGACCTTGCCGATGGAGGCATGGATGATGCCGTTTTTGTCCGTGCGATAACGCACCTGGCCACCCTTGGCATTCTTCACCGCCTGGGCCACGTCAGGGGTCACGGTGCCCACCTTGGGGTTGGGCATCAGGCCACGGGGGCCGAGAATCTGGCCCAGCTGGCCCACCACGCGCATGGCGTCGGGGCTGGCGATGACCACGTCGAAGTCCATGTTGCCGGCCTTCACCTGCTCGGCCAGGTCTTCCATGCCTACGATGTCCGCGCCAGCTTCCTTGGCGGCATCAGCGGCTGGCCCCTGGGTGAACACGGCAACGCGCACTTCCTTGCCGGTGCCATTGGGCAGCACGGTGGAACCACGCACCACCTGATCGGATTTGCGGGGATCGACGCCCAGGTTCACAGCCACATCCACGGACTCGGGGAATTTCACGCTGGAAACTTCCTTGAGCAGAGCGAACGCCTGTTCGGCATCGTACTGCTTGTTGCTGTCCACCTTTTCACGGATGGCCTTCATACGCTTGCTCAGCTTTGCCATTTATACACCCTCCGTATCCAGACCCATGCTGCGCGCCGTGCCGGCGATGGTACGCACGGCAGCGTCCATATCGGCGGCGGTGAGATCCGGCTCTTTGGCCTTGGCGATCTCTTCCAGCTGTTCGCGGGTGACCTTGCCCACTTTCTCGGTATTGGGACGACCGCTCCCGGACTTGATGCCGGCAGCCTTCTTCAGCAGGATGGACGCCGGGGGCGTCTTCATCACGAAAGTGAAGGAACGGTCGGAATAGACGGTGATCACCACGGGAACGGGCAGGCCCTTTTCCTGGTTCTGAGTCTGGGCGTTGAACGCCTTGCAGAACTCCATGATGTTCACGCCATGCTGACCCAGGGCCGGACCGACCGGGGGGCTGGGGTTGGCTTCCTGTGCAGGAACCTGGAGCTTGATATAGGCTTCGATCTTCTTTGCCATGATATACCTCTTTGTTGGGTGCAAACGCCCAGGGCTTTCACCTGGACTTCCCTTTGTTTAGATGCCGGGAAAGGGCTATCCTGCCCTTTCCCGGCTCGGCTACGCAAAAGCGCGGTTTTGCTGCGCCTCCGCTTCGCTGTCGCTACGCGCCGCACTTCCCTGTGCGGAATTACCTTCTTGCAAAGGGCTGTCCTGCCCTTTCCCGGCTCGGCTACGCAAAAGCGCGGTTTTGCTGCGCCTCCGCTTCGCTGTCGCTACGCGCCGCACTTCCCTGTGCGGAATTACCTTCTTGCAAAGGGCTGTCCTGCCCTTTCCCGGCTCGGCTACGCAAAAGCGCGGTTTTGCTGCGCCTCCGCTTCGCTGTCGCTACGCGCCGCACTTCCCTGTGCGGAATTACCTTCTTGCAAAGGGCTGTACGAAACCCGTTGTCAGCCCTTCTCCACCTGGCCGAACTCCAGTTCGACAGGTGTGGAACGACCGAAGATGGACACGGAAACCTTGAGACGGTTCTTGTCGTAGTCCACTTCTTCCACCACGCCATTGAAATCGTTGAACGGACCGTCGATGACGCGCACCACTTCGCCCGGCTCGAACAACACCTTGGGGCGCGGTTTCTCGGAGCCTTCCTGGACTCGCTGCAGGATAGCCTCGGCTTCCTTGTCAGTAATGGGGGCCGGCTTGTCTTCGGTACCGCCGATGAAGCCCAGAACCTGAGGGGTGTCCTTGACCAAGTGCCAGGTTTCATCCGTCAATTCCATGTTCACCAGCACGTAGCCAGGAAAGAACTTTCTTTCACTGCGGCGCTGCTGGCCGCCACGCATCTCCACCACTTCCTCGGTGGGAACCAGGATATCACCAAAATAATCCTGCATGCCGAAACGCTCGATGCGCTCCGCCAGGGAGCGCTTCACCTTGCCTTCGTACCCGGAAAATGCGTGAACCACATACCAGCGTTTCGCCATCATCAGCCTCCGTGCCCGGTAAACCAGCGAACCAGTACGAACAGGATGGAATCCACTGCCCAGAGGAACAGTGAAGTCAACAACACCGCAATGAAGATCACCAGGGTGGTCTGCAGGGTTTCCTGACGTGACGGCCAGACCACCTTGCGCACTTCGATCTTGGCGGCCGAGAAGAAGACCTTGATACGTCTTCCCGGCTCGGTCATCAACGCCACGCCGACAGCCACACCGACCATGGCCAGCAGACCCAGCAGCCGCACCCACAGAGGCTGAGCCTCCAGCAGATAGAAGCCGATCACGCTGGCGATCAGTATGACCACGGACAACAGCAGTTTGACCGTGTCCATGGCGGAACCTCGAGTTTCTGTTTTTGCGTTCATCCTGCCTACTTCAGCGCCCCGCTTTACGGAAAACCCGCAATGCGCAGCCCTGTAAAATGGCAGGCCAGGAGGGACTTGAACCCCCAACCTGCGGTTTTGGAGACCGCTGCTCTACCAATTGAGCTACTGGCCTGGAATACTGCTTTTGCTCGAAAAGGCAACGGGTGTGACCGCAATCGGCCACACCCAGCTGCCAGCTTGTCCGGTCAGACCGGAATTACTCGATGATCTTGGAAACAACACCGGCGCCGACGGTACGGCCACCTTCACGAATGGCGAAGCGCAGGCCTTCTTCCATGGCGATGGGCGCGATCAGCTTCACCGTCATCTTCACGTTGTCGCC
>JALVNE010000105.1 GCA_027026755.1 Sedimenticola sp.
GGTGAAGCCGGCCAGGGACAGGGCCACGCAGCTGACGTGAATCAGCTTGATCAGGCTGTGGTCCATCATTTGCCGGGGGCGCCGCCGATTCCCTGGGTTTGAGCGAAGTCCAGCATGCGCTGGATGGGGATCACCGCCCGGGCGCGGATGGATTCCTCGATATGGATTTCATTGTGTCCCCGGATGAGCAGCTGTTCCAGGTTCTGCAGGGCGTTCATGGCCATCCAGGGGCAGTGGGCGCAGGATACGCAGGTGGCGCCTTCGCCCGCCGTGGGGGCGGAGAGCAGTTTTTTGCCGGGCGCCAGCTGCTGCATCTTCCAGAAAATGCCGTCGTCGGTGGCGACGATGAATTCCTCGTTGGGCATTTCCTGCACGGCCTTGATCAGCGCCGTGGTGGAGCCCACCACATCCGCCTGTGCGATGACGCTTTCCGGCGACTCCGGATGCACCAGCACGGCAGCGTCGGGATGCAGGCGGTGCAGGCGCTCCAGGCCGAAGGCCTTGAACTCCTCGTGCACCACACAGGAGCCGGGCCAGAGCAGCATGTCCGCGCCCGTCTCGCGCTGGATATAGCGGCCCAGGTGCTTGTCCGGCGCCCAGAGTATCTTCTGGCCCTGTTCCTTCAGGTGCTGCACGATGGGCAGGGCGATGCCGGAAGTGACCATCCAGTCGGCCCTGGCTTTCACCTCGGCGCTGGTGTTGGCATAGACCACCACGGTGTGATCGGGATGAGCGTCGCAGAAGGCGCTGAACTCGTCAGCTGGACAGCCTTCGTCCAGGGAGCAGGTGGCGTCCAGGTCGGGCATGAGCACGCGCTTTTCCGGATTGAGGATCTTCGCCGTCTCGCCCATGAAGCGCACGCCGCAGACCACCAGGGTGTCGGCGTCGGAGGCCGCGCCGTAGCGGGCCATCTCCAGGGAGTCCGCCACGCAGCCGCCGGTTTCCTCTGCCAGCTCCTGCAGGTCGCCGTCCACATAGTAGTGGGCCACCAGCACGGCATTGTGCTTTTTCAGAAGCGCCTTGATCCGGTCCTTCAGGTCGTCCTTTTCCCGGGGGGAGAGTTCCGGCCACTTGGGATGAGGGGGAACCTGGATGTCCTTGACGCTGACTTGTTGGCTGCTGGTCATTGGGGAAGCTGTATTGAGATGGTATGCCGATATTATGACCGACGCGCCCTGTTACCGCCACAACCAGGCGGCGCCGCGCACGCCGCTGCTGTCCCCATGGACGGGAGGCCGCAGGGCGGTGGTGCAGACATCGGAGAACACATATTCTTTCCATAGCCGGGGCACGGTTTCGTACAGCCGCGCGATTCCCGAGAGGCCGCCGCCGAGAATGATGACATCCGGGTCCAGGACGTTGATGATGCTGGCCAGGCCCCGGGCCAGGCGGTCCTCGTAGCGGGCCATGGTGGTTTCCGCTTCGGCGTCTCCGCGTGCGGCGGCCGCCACGATGTCGGGGCCCGGCAGGGCCTGTCCCGTGCGGCGCAGGTGTTCCGCCGCCAGTCCCGGCCCGGAGAGAAAGGTTTCGATGCAGCCGTGCTTGCCGCACCAGCAGGCGGGGCCGGGCAGCTCGTCGTCCCTTGCCCAGGGCAGGGGATTGTGTCCCCATTCTCCGGTGACTGCATTGGGGCCACCCAGCAGCCTGCCATTCACGGCAATGCCGCCGCCGGTGCCCGTGCCGATGATGACCCCAAACACCATGGCGGCATCCCGGCCCGCGCCGTCCACGGCCTCGGACAGAGTGAAGCAGTCGGCATCGTTGGCCATGCGCA
>JALVNE010000106.1 GCA_027026755.1 Sedimenticola sp.
TCTCGAGATCAAGACCAACGGCCTGGAATATCTCATTGAACCCATGAAACAACTGCCCTCATTGCATTGAGCCTGTAGCCCGAACCTTTTACTAAAATATGCGAGATAGTCCTGAGCAACGATTTAATGCTTCATAACGCGAAGCCATGTGATGACTGTAGGTCGGGCTTTAGCCCGACAGTCCACCGTTGGGTGTCGGACTGAAGTCCGACCTACAGGCGAGCATCTATTCATCATCTCGAATCGCTTGTCAAAGTGCGGACTATTACGCACCTCTTGGTACCTGGGAACGCGATGATCGTGCCGGGATCGGCGTTCAGGTGCGGATTTGCAAAGGGGTCGGAGTCAAATTCCACCCAACTGGCACAAGGAACGGGATCAAGCTGTTCCATGCCATCGGATCTTCCCAGCATCCTTCCCATTTGACTCCGACCCCGATCACCAATACCGCAGCTGGACCGCGAGACCGGTGCGGGGATGCGTTCAGCGATGCCCGCTAATGTTTTGAACTTAACTAATACTTTCAGAATTCTTCATGACGTACAGCAAGATAGAACATTTTTTCAGCGACCGGGGGAAATGTTTGGGCTATATCGCTACGCTCTTGTTTTCTGCCTTGCCTCTGGCCGCCTGGTGGGCATGGCATGACAAAGGGGGATGCTGGCTGTCCTTTTTGCTCCTGCTGCCGGTGACGGGTTTCATGACCCTGAACATGCTGGAAACCGCCCTCATGCGCCGCCGGGCCCTGGCGGGCATGTACCTGCGTCCGCAAAGTTTCCTGGCCCGGCTGCTGTGCCGAAAGTCTTTCCTCGCCGCCTGGCAGGTGATAAAGGCCGTGGTGCTGGCGCTGCTGCTGTTCATGGAGGCGCCAGCCTGGCCGGCCTGGCTGTGGGCGGTGCTGGGGCTGGATCTGCTGCTGCTTCCTGTCCTGTACCTGTGGCTGCAGGGCTGGCTGGCCGGGCAGGTGCGGCAGGGGCGCCGGAATATTCTTTCCCGGCGGTTGCTCCTGGGCCTGAACACCGGCATCCTGGTGGGAGTGCTGGCGGTGACGCAGTTGTTCATCCCGCGCGCGGACTACACCGGCCTGGGCTGGCGGGAGACGGCCATTCAGGCCGCCGAAAAGGTGGACACGGCCTGCGACTACCTGGCCCCGCTGGTGCGCCTGGGGGCCATGCGTGATGCCCTGGGGAGCCGCCTGGTCCAGACCCTGCCCCGGCAGGGTTGGCCTGGCCTGGGCGCCTGGCTGTTGTATTTCCTGTGGTCCGGTTTGGTGTTCTGGGCCTGGAGCCGCCTGATGCTTGGCGGGCTGGGCGCGGGACAGGCCCTGGAATATCTGGAGGAAAAACGTTGTGAGTGAACAGCCCGGGAAGACGGGCCGTGGCTTCTGGTTGGGGTTTCTCGGCATCATTCTGGTCCTGGCCCTGGGGGCGGGCTTTGCCCTGCTCAAAGGAGGACGGCAACTGGCCACACAGGCAAGCTCCGTGGCACCCGTTGCCGTGCAGAAACTTTTGTACGTGGTGCTCAATGGCCGCCGCTACGTGGTGCCCGAGGCCAGCCGTGAGGATCTTTCCCTGGCCCTGCAGGAACAGCTGGAGACAGAACAGCAAAAGCAGGGACAGTGGCTGGAAGCCCATATAGACAGCGCGGTGGAGGCAGCCTTTGCGCCGGTGCATGACCGGGTGGGAGACTTCGCCGACTGGTACTACTCCCTCACCGGCGAGTACCTGCGCTATGCCCATGCCATTGGTGGCGACATGGGAGATTACCTCCAG
>JALVNE010000107.1 GCA_027026755.1 Sedimenticola sp.
GCGCCGATGCGCGCGCAGGCGAGCATGGCCACGGCGGCCTCGGGGATCATCGGCAGGTAGATGATGACGCGGTCGCCGTAATCGACGCCGTGGCGCTTGAGCACACCGGCGAAACGGGCGACGCGATCCTGCAGCTCGCGGTAGCTGATCTTCTGCTGCTGGCCGGTGATCGGCGAGTCGTAGATGATCGCCACCTGGTCGCCACGGCCGTTTTCGACATGGCGGTCCACGGCGTTATAGCAGGTGTTGAGCTGGCCGCCGACGAACCAGCGCGGTACGGGTTTGGCGTCGCGGTCCAGTACCTGCTCCCAGGGCTGGTCCCAGTGCAGGGCTGCGGCGGCCTCGCCCCAGAACCCCTCGGGGTCCTCGAGGGAACGGCGGTAGATGCTGTTGTAATCGCTCATGGTCATTCTCCTGAATCCGGTGGAGCCGACAGGGCCGCAACCGCAAGAGGGGTCTACGGCAATCTTCAACGGCACATGATACGCCGAATTTCTCCCTGCATGACCTGAGGTTTTCCAATACTGCGGATTGAAAAAAGATAGCGGCTTGCTTTGCTGCTTCGGGTGGCAAGAAATGCCCGGTCCTGTGACGATGTTTCAATTATTGGGTGCAAAATCTCTGCATTGCCGTGTAGCGGGTGGATGCGCGGGAGTGAAAGTGCTTAAATGAGCGCAAAGACTAACGGAAAATGGGAACAGCATGCGCAACCGACTGATATCCAGCCTGATCATCCTGATGCTGAGCCTGGGGATGAGCCATACCGCCAACGCCCAGCAATTGCTCGACCAGGGGCTCAGTTCCATCCTCGCCATCATCGACAAGGCCATCACCGAATTCAACCAACCCCCTGCCGATGGGGCGGATGCCGAAACGCTGAAGAAACAGCACGATAACGCCTCCGCCACCATCGTCAACCTGTCGCGTACCCTTGGCAAGCTCAGTTACTCGCGTTTGCAATGCGGCCAGGCCGATGTGCTGGCCGAGTTCACCGCCCGTGTGCAGCAGATGCCCGAGGAATACCGTGACGCGATGCGCGATGGCTTCCAGCAGGGCTTCGACCAGAGCAAGGCCGAAACGCCCCTGCTCTCCGACGACGAATGCAAGCGCCTCACCGCCTCGCGCAGCCGCAGCGAAAAAAAACCCGAAACCAAGGTCAAGGACGAGGAAAAAGCCAAGCCGGAGACCGAAAAGCCCGAAAAGGTCGTCGAAACCGAGGAAGACCGCAAGCGCCGCAGCCTCAGCCTCGCGGAAATCACCGGCCAGCTCGCCTGGAAACACCAGTTCTGCGGCGACAACAAGGTTCTGCAGCGGGACTTCAACGAAGTCATCGCCAAAATGCCAAAGGAATATCTTGAAGAAGCCAAAAAGGCCTACTGGAAGGGCTTCAAGCACGGCAAACGCCTGAACAAGGGGTTTAAAAAGGAAGATTGTCCGTAAAGCCCCATCGTTTCCAGACGAAATAAAATCAGCGAGGCCTGAAAGGGTGTTGACTGGGAAAAGGCCGATCTGCCGATAACCAAGTGGAATGTACAAGAATCACAGTAGCCAGCATGTAGTTCCTCGTGCCAGCCTGTGCGCGCGGTTAACCAAATAAGGGGTGCGGGTGAAAAATCCAGATAGAGATACCGTATCAAGGTTAAAAGATCTTCCGAATATTGGAAAGGCCTCAGCCAGTGATCTGAATTTGATAGGCATAGATCACCCAAAAGATCTAATTGGGAAAGACCCCTTCGATATGTATGAAAGGCTTTGTTCCATAACAGGAACAAGGCATGATCCCTGTGTCATAGATGTATTTATGTCGGTAATCCATTACATGGAAGGTGGGGACTCCCTGCCATGGTGGTCTTTTACGGAAAACCGAAAAAGAAAATGGATAGAAACAAGGCAATAAATAAAATACGAATAGAAAAGAGAGTGCAATGTCAGAAGGATCCAGTGAGTGGGATGTTATCGTTATAGAATTCGATGAAGGGAACAAAATATACAGATTACGCAATGAAATACCCTCCGATATCGTAAAAGATGATTTTACTACCTGTGTTATTATTGAATGGTTGTATGAGGGTGAGATGCCGGGTAAGGAGTTGAATGCCTCCATGATGCAATTGGAAGAAGCACTGGAACCGTTGGAAAACGGTCCTGATCATTTGATGGTGCACAGTATAACTGGCTGTGGTATGCGGGAGTGGTGCTATTATAGTAAAAATTATGATGCATTCATGGAGGAGCTGAATAACCTGCTCGAAGGAAAGCCAAGATTTCCAATTAATATTCTTGGCGATGTTGATGCAAAATGGAAATATTTCACTCAAATTAAAGCTTATGCGGATAAACCGGCTGGAAACGGTTGAAGGTTGATTTGTTCATAGGCCAAAAGCGGCGCTCCTGATTCCCTGTTGCCTTTTTAACGCCCGTGATTTGTGTTGTTTCCCCTTTGGGCCCGTTGGCGGGACGGCAAGGATCGTTCGCCGTGGCCAAGACAATTTTTCAGCGTAGGTGCAGTTCCAAAAGGGGCTCCAGCCGCAATGCCCTCTCTACCAGGGATTCGAGCCCGGTTTCCCGCCAGCGGGGACGCTCGTCGATCTGCTCGACTGACTCCAGCTCATGCACCCGGTACTCTGGGGCGTAGAGGTTGCCCACCTCATCCAGCGGTACGGAAAAGGGTGGGCCGCTCATCTTCGATTGATCATATTCCAGGGTCACCAGCAACATCGGGACCGGCTGGGGCAACAGTTCGAGCAGATGACGCACATAGACGGGGCGGTTGAAATCCTCGATCGCGACCAGGGAAGCGCGATCATAGACCAGCCGGCAATCCTTCAGCTGCTGCGGCCGAAGATCCATGTAATCCCCCTGGTAGAGGGTGATGTTGATCGAACGATATACCGTGAACGGGCCTTCCTCGCTGCGTTCGAAGGGCAGTTCCGATTCCTCGAAAAAGGCTTCCACGGCCACCGGGGATAGCTCGACACCAATCACCGGATGACCCTGCCCGGCCAGCCAGCGCAGATCCACAGCCTTGCCGCAGAGGGGCGCGAATACGGTATCGCCCGGCTGCAATCCGAAGTCGGGCAGATGCCGCCGCAAATAGACGTTGACATCCCCTTCATGGAAGCCCTGGCGCTCACGAGCCCAGAACCCGTGCCAGTCGATGGTCTGTTTCATGGGTGTCCTGGTCACAAAAGTCGATTGTATACTGGCTGCCACTCGTCCGAAACACAAAAGCTCTCCCGCCATGACAGACCGCTTACGCCCTGTGCTGCGCCCGATGACCCTGGGCGATCTCGATGCCGTGCTGAAGATCGAGCTGCAATGCTACCCTCACCCCTGGACCAAGGGCATCTTCGGGGATTGCATCCGCGTCGGCTACGATTGCTGGGTGCTGGAAGAGAAAGGGATTGGGATCATCGGCTACGGCGTGCTGTCCGTGGCTGCCGGGGAAAGCCATGTGCTGAATCTCGCGGTCGATCCTTCCTTGCGAGGGCAGGGGTTGGGTCGCCAACTGCTCGAACATCTATTGCAGCGCGCCCTTGCGGGTGGCGCGGAAATGGTGCTGCTGGAGGTTCGGCCCAGCAATATCGGCGCGCGGGCCCTGTATGAAAAGATGGGCTTCAACGAGATCGGGCGGCGGCCCGGTTACTACCCGGATGGCGAGAGGCGGGAGGATGCCTTGCTGTATGCGATGGATCTGGAAACAGCCCCATGATGCAAAATGGCGACCCGAAGGTCGCCGCTGTAGATTGCCGGGGACATCAGCCCTTCTTGGCGGTATTGATGCCGAGCAGGGCGTAGGGCGGACACCAGCCAAGGATGGCGGTAAACAGCATGACCACGCCCACGACCAGGGCAACGATCGCAGCGGTGCCCTGCAGCCAGCCGAGGAAATAGGCGGCGATGGCAACAATGCCGATGAGGCCGCGAATGATGCGTTCGATGGTACCTACATTCTGTTTCATGATGTTTCGTCTCCGTTTCTGATGGATGAGGCCACAGACTACGCTTCACCGTACGGCCTGTCAGTGACTTTGTCACCAAGCAGGCAGGGATCATCCCGCTTTTTCTGCCCACTGACGAATGGCCTCGGTATCGACGATCTCGATTTCGCCGCGGCGTGAACGGATCAGTCCGCGTTCGGAGAAATCGCGCAGGATGCGGCTCACCACCTCGCGCGAGCTGCCAACATCGGCCGCCAGCTCGGCATGGGTCTTGGTCAGCCGGTGCTCACCGCGTTCCAGAGCGGACAGCATCTGTTCGGCCAGACGCAGATCGATACGCTTGAAAGCCACTTCCTCGACCACCGAGATGATATCGCCCAGGCGGTGGGACAGCAGGCCGAACACGAAATCGCGCCAGGCCGGTTCCGCGCAGAACCAGTCGCGCACGCAAGCCGGAGGCACCAACAGGGCGGTTACCGGGGTTTCACTGATCGCCATGGCCGGAAAGGCCTGCCGGCTCATGATGCAGGAAGCCGTGAGTACGCAGCTCTGTCCCGGATAGATGCGATAGAGGGTGATTTCGCGGCCATTCGGCGAAAGCTTGTAGACCCGACCGGTGCCCTCCAGCACAAGTGCCAGGTGGGCGCACTGCTGTCCTTCATCGCAGATCGCTGTGCGGGCCGGCAGTTCGGCGAGCCGGGTCTGGTTGAAGAAGGACTGGGCAAAGGGAGCAGAAACCCGTTCGATGAACGGAAAACGGACGGCGAAACGCTGCCGCAGTTCCTTATTCATGCTGCCCTGGCAGGCGCTCAGGTGTCACAGACATCGCCCTTGCGGCAGGTGCTGATACCCAGGATCGCATACAGCGGGCAGTAGCCCATGATGCCCGTGAGCAGCGGGATCAGACCGATCAGCCCCCACCAACTGGGGATATAGAAGCCCGCGCCGAGTATGATCATACTCAGCAGGATGCGCAGCATGCGGTCGAGACCGCCCAGCTTGCCTTTCATGATGGTTTCCTCGAAGAGCTGAAAAGTGAGTGCCACGAACATAGTTCCGGCGCAAGAATAAATCAAGAAAAGACTGGCGGGGCAGGGGGCTGCGTATCCGACAGGGGATCTCAGAGCCGGACCTTGACGCAGTTGCGGCCGCTTTTCTTGGCCACGAACAGGGCCATGTCGGCCCGCTTGACCATGGATTCGTAGTTGCCGGTATCCTCGGTGAGAGCGGCAACACCAATGCTCAGGGTCGCGCTGCGCTCGCCGTAGGGGGTCTTGAAGCGGGCCTGCTCGACCCAGCGGCGAATGGATTCGGCAAATTTCTCGGCGGCGTTCATGTCTACCCGGTACAGCAACACGCTGAAACCGTTCTGACCATAGCGGCCCAGCACATCACCCTCGGGATCGAGCTTGGAGAACACATGGCGAACGATACCGGCAAAGACCTTGTAGGCCGCCTTGTCGCCGTCTTCCTCGCGCAACTTGGACAGGCCGTCCACCTCCAGCAAAAGAATCGACAGTGGCTCGCCTTCCAGCGTGGCGCTGCGGTAGCGATCCACCGCCACCCGGTCTGCATTCTCGCGGCTGAGCAGGGTGATGGTCTTGCGCGCCGACTCGGATTCCTTTTTCAGCTTGCGCACCAGTTCGCTGGGCGCAACCTCTTCATCGGGCTTGGTTGCAACGGGCTTTGGAGCCGCCTGCGGGGTGGTTTCCGCAG
>JALVNE010000108.1 GCA_027026755.1 Sedimenticola sp.
CCGGCGTGGATTTTCTCGCCGTCTCCATCGGTACGGTGCATGGCCGCATGAAGGGCAAGCCAAAACTGGATTTCCCGCGCCTGAAGCAGATCAATGAAACCCTGAATATCCCGCTGGTAATACACGGTGGCACCGGGCTGTCCGATGATCAGTTTCGGCGACTGATTTCCAAAGGGGTAGCCAAGATCAACTACTACACCGCACTGTCAGACGCAGCCGCAACACAGATCAGGGAAAACAGCAGGACGGAAACATCCTCCGGCTACACCGGCCTGGTGAAAGATGTCCGCGGCGCCATTGCTGCCGAGGTGGAACGCTGCATGCACCTGTGGGGAGCGGCGGGACGGGCAGCCGAAGTACTGGCCCAGTGTCAGCCCTGGCTGCCGGTGGAACATCTGATTATCTACAATGTCGAAGGGCTGGACAGAGCAGCAGCAGAGAAGATGATGGCCAAAGGCCGCGAGGTGCTCTCCGCCATTCCCGGAGTACGCGCAGTGTTTACCGGGGAGGCGGTGCAGGAGGATGCCAGGTATCGCTATACCTGGCTGGTACGCTTCTGTCACCCGGATGTGATCGACAGCTACCGTGAACATCCAGACCATGTTGCTTTTGCCGACAACCTGTTCCGTCCGGTCGCCGGGGGACGGATCAGCATCGACTACCTGGCGGTGGAGTCCAAGCAATGAGTCTGCAGGCACTGATATTTGACGTGGACGGCACCCTTGCCGAAACTGAAGAGATCCATCGCAAAGCCTTCAACCAGGCATTTGCAGATGCCGGTCTGGAGTGGCGCTGGAGCCGCGAGCGCTACCGCGAACTGCTGGCCGTATCCGGCGGCAAGGAGCGCATCCGTCACCACCTGCTGGAAGCGGATCCAGCCCAGGCCGATCGCAGCGATCTCGATGAGTGGATTGCCGGCCTGCACAAAGCCAAAACCGCCCGCTATGCCGACATGATCGCTGCCGGCGAGATCGAACTGCGCCCCGGGGTAGAGCGCCTGATCCGCGAGGCCCGCGCAACCGGCCTGCGTCTGGCCATCGCCACCACCACCAGCACTGCCAACATCGTCGCCCTGTTCGATGCCACCCTGGGCCGGGAGGCGCTGGACTGGTTCGAGGTTATCGGCGCTGCTGAACAGGCGCCGGTGAAAAAGCCCGATCCCTCCGTCTACCACTGGGTACGGGAGCAGCTTGGGTTACACACCAGCGACTGCCTGGCAATAGAGGACACGCGCAACGGAGTACGGGCCGCCACCGGCGCCGGGATCCCGGTACTGGTGACCCAGAGCTACTACAGCGAAGGGGAGGATTTCAGCGGTGCACTGGCGGTGTTGAGTGATCTTGGCGAACCGGAACACCCTTGCCAGGTGCTGGCAGGTATCGACGACAATCCCGGCTGGATAGATCCCCAACGACTCCAGCGCTGGCTGGCTGCAACGGCTCAGGATAAAGCTAACAAACAACCTAAAGAGGCGCTATCAACTGACTGAATAGTTTTAATTTTTCCCTCCTGTTACTGGAAGAGAAAAAGACCGCAGCCACCCGGAACACAGGATTTCAATTCCTGATCGCCATTGAGCAGTGCGCCGCTTTAGCACGCACTCTGGCATTTGTTATACGCAAACTCATCGTTAATAATACCCCGCCCCGTTCACGATCAGGACTCTTTACCACCGCTCTCCTGCCGGGAGCGGGACTCTTTCAGCATCCGTTCGATACGCTCCAGGCGTTTCTCCATCTGCCTCAGCCGCTCATTTACCTC
>JALVNE010000109.1:0-3455 GCA_027026755.1 Sedimenticola sp.
CCCCTCCTCAGGCTGACCGCTGACGGGGACGACGACGACGAGGAGGAGGAGGCCGACCCCGAGGAGCCCACTGCTGCAGTTTCGCCGTCCAGCGTCGCCCGGGAAATCTCTCGACTGCGCGGAGGGCGTGCGCCAGGTCCCGACGGGATCTCGACGGACCTCATCAAGGCGGCGCCCTTCGCCCTCGCGGTGGCGCTGGCGACGGTGTTCACGGGCTCCCTGCGGGTCGGCTACGTGCCCTCGCGTTGGCGGTTGGCCTGGGTGAGAATGCTGCCCAAGCCGGGCAAGCTTCTCACCTCGGCTGCGGACTTTCGCCCGGTGGCGCTCACCTCCTGCCTCGGCAAGATCCTCGAGCGCCTCTTCGCCCGGCGTCTTCAGTGCTGGTGCGACCGGCGCGGCCTCCTGCCGGTGGAGCAAAGCGGCTTCCGGTGCGGCCGTGACGCGGAGGAGCAGGTGGTCCTTCTCACCCAGCGGGCGGTCCAGGCCATGAATGGCGGCCTCGTCACGGCGGTGGCGGCCCTGGACATCTCGAAGGCCTACGACTCCGTCTGGCACGCGGGGCTTCTCCACCAGTGCCGGGAGGCGCTGTCGCCGGCCTCCACGCGCTGGATCGCCGCCTTCCTTCACGATCGTTCGGCGGCGGTGCTTGAGGCCGGCCACCTCTCGGCCCCGTTCCCGACGCCAAGCGGAGTCCCCCAGGGCTCGCCTCTCTCTCCGTTGCTCTACATCTTTTACACCCGCAGCATGCCGCTGCCACGGGGAGAGGGGCTGGGCGCCACCGCCTACGCCGATGACGTTGCTGTCTGGGCCACCGCCAGGACCCCTGCTGCCGCGTGGAGCCGCCTGGAGCCGCACCTCGACACCATGGTCGCCTGGGGTCGGCGCTGGAGACTGCGCTTCAGCGAGGAGAAGACCCAGGCGGCCTACCTCACTCGCCGGCTGGGAGGCTGGACCGGCGAGGCGCTCGAGCGGCCCTCCTTCCTTGGCGCGCGCCTGGAGTGGAGCCCCCAGGTTGACCTGCTGGGCGTCCGGATCGACCGCGGGCTCAACTTCCTGCGGCACGCCCAGCGGGTCCAGCGTCGGCTGGCGCCCCGGACTCTCGACCTTCGGCGGATGCTGGAGTCGTCGCCATCGGTGCCGCGTTGGGTGGGGCTGCTGCTGTACAAGGTCCTGCTGCGGCCTTGTCTCACCTACGCGGCGCCGGTGTTGACCATGACCTGCGACTCCGGCGTCCGCGTCCTGGAGCGAGCGGAGCGTCGAGGCCTCCGGGCGGCGATTCGGGCTCGGACCGACACTCCTTCGGAGGAACTCTATCGGCGAGCGGCCACGGCTGGCCGCGTCCGTGAGGAGATTCGGCGCCTCGCTGGCGGATTCTTGGTCCGTCATGCGAGGCATCACAACGGCCGTCTCCTCACCGCCTTCAGCACCGAGGTCGAGCAGGGGCCTCATTCCGTTTACGTCGACGGCCCGCTGGAGCGGGCTTTGGCCTCTGCTCGGCCCGAAGACCGGCCGGCGGTGGTCGCTTGGGTCCGAGCCCATGTGATGCCGCCGCCTCCGCGCCGCCCAGGACGACCTTCCAGGGCGCGGGCTTCAACATCTTCCCGCACCTGGGGGCTTTCGCCATTCGATGCCCGGGGTCCAGGCCGCGTTGAGCCCAGCTCCGCGGATCCCGGGCCTTCCACTCCGGCGCGCGCCTCTCAGTGACTGAAGACTTTCCCTGACTCCCGGGCGCCCTCCTCTTGAGGTGCGCCCGTTGAAACTCTTCCGATTTCATATCGTTATTTTTGTATTTCGTTTCCCGGGCATCCTTCCTTTTGGGGATGCCTGATGACATTGTTCGATGATATTGTTCCCAGACTTTTCTGGTGTGTTTGAAAAAATTGTTCCCAGGCTTTTCTGGTGTGTTCCGAAATAATTGTTCCCAGACTTTTCTGGTGTGTTCTGAAATAATTGTTCCCAGACTTTTCTGGTGAGTTCTGAAAATATTGTTCCCAGACTTTTCTGGTGTGTTCTGAATATATTGTTCCCAGACTTTTCTGGAGAGTTATGTGCCCCGAATGGGTTTTTATAGCCCCAAGGGGCGAAATAAATATATACATTATGCCTCAAAAATTTGGTGTTTATTGCAATAATTGCATGGTAAGCATCAATGATCCATGTGATCGTCGAGTCTTTGACAGGCCGCAAGGCCTATCTTGAAACAAAGAAAAGCAGCCCATCCTCCCCTTGACTTTCACGTCATGTCCTGTTCCTGTGTTTATTTTATCACTTCCCTGTCAGTCCTTGCTTCTGTATCGTGTTACTTTTCAACCCCTGCTTATCTGTACAACTCCATCCTCCCGTCTGTAATCCCCCCTCACAGCTGCACATGTGTAATCCCCCTCACATGTCAGCTATCCTCCCTATCCCAGCCCAGCCCGGCCCTTGCGCGAGACCGTGGACTGTACATTTTCTGCCTCACTCCGGTGCGTTATACCGCTGATGTTTACATGAGAAATTTTCCTGAATAAATTCTGAGTTACATTGGTGGTTCAATTCCACCGTTCCCCTTCTTTCTCGGCTGATTACATGTAGAATGCAACTTGAAAGCAAATATCAGGATCATTCTAAAATAAAAGAAGGTGAAGGGGATAAGAAAACCATTCGTCTCCTATGGCGCATAGGATATCTAGGCTGTTTGAATTTCTGCTCGGCTGATCAGCGAGTGAGCGAGCGAGCGAGTCAGCCAGCCAGCCGGCTTTACTTTAGACAGGCACCCAGGCGAAGACGGAAAATGCACTATCTTTTTTAAACAATTTCACATATAGATTTCTTATGCGAATGCCTAGGAGGCCTAGGCCATGCTGGGAATGGGCAGACGAGAAGCAAAGGAAGCGAGCGCACCCCCAAAGCGACCGCCGCGCCTCCGCTCCACTCCTTCCTGCCTGTGCGCCGTATCTGACGGTCTCAAAATCCTTCCCCGCCCCGCGACCGCCCCGCGTCAGAGGCAATCAGCCAACTGCGCGTGCGCGTTTGCGGTTACCAAGCGGAATTGTGCTCCAATACCCTATCACGCTACTACCCAAGACGCCGCCCAGTAGCTAATTCAAACACAAACACGCTCACTGCATTTCCAAATTCCAGAACAAGAACGAATGGGAAGCCAGAAAAAGTACAAACACAAAGATAATGAAACGAACAGATCAACTCAGCGCTCTATCTTTAATATCGAAATACAGACAATTAAGCGACTATAGCCGGAGTAGGCAAATTTCAAACCCATCCTTCTTTCAAAAATTCAAGCAATATCAATGTGCCGCGACAATCACTCCTTGCCGTATTTGACGGTCTCAAAAATTTGGTGTTTATTGCAATAATTGCATGGTAAGCATCAATGATCCATGTGATCGTCGAGTCTTTGACAGGCCGCAAGGCCTATCTTGAAACAAAGAAAAGCAGCCCATCCTCCCCTTGAC
>JALVNE010000109.1:3555-5632 GCA_027026755.1 Sedimenticola sp.
TCAAAAATTCAAGCAATATCAATGTGCCGCGACAATCACTCCTTGCCGTATTTGACGGTCTCAAAAATTTGGTGTTTATTGCAATAATTGCATGGTAAGCATCAATGATCCATGTGATCGTCGAGTCCTGAATAAATTGTGAGTTCCATTGTTGGTTGAATACATGATGTGGCCTGGCAATGAATGCGAATAAAGCATTGTTTGGGTGATTGAATGTCTAGGGTGAATTCAAAGTAGTGTTGAGTAGGGAGCGATAGAAGGATCATAGCTTCTTGAAATTCTTTTAAGCAGGCGTTGGTTGAATCCATGTTAATTCTTGTGATATTTTGCTTGTGAGTTCTAGACGTTGATTAATCGAGTTTTCTAGGTTTCTTGATGATGTGGAGTATGGCTGGCAAGCGCCCTGCCAGCGATGGTGCTAGTGGTAATCCGGCAAAGTTTGCCGCCTATGACGTGAGTTCATCTGACGTCAGTGATGAGGAGCCGCAGCAGCAACAACAGCAGCAGCAAGAGCAGCCAGAGCAGCAGCAACAACAGCAGCAGCAGCAACAGCAGCAACAGCAGCCCCAGCAGCCGCAACAGCAGCAACAACAGCAGCAACAACAGCAGCAGCAGCAGCAGCCCCAGCAGCAGCAGCAACAACAGCAACAGCAGCAGCAGCAGCAGCAGCAACAACAGCAACAGCAGCAGCAACAACAGCAACAGCGTCAGCAGCAACGGCAGCAGCGGGTTCCCCCCCTGGAGACGGTCTGTGTTTCTGACCCGGACGGCGTTCTGGGGGGGCGGTCGGCGAACCTCGTGCGTCTTCTGCGAGGTAAGCTGCCTGTGTCCGCCTCCTTGGAGGCTGTCACGCCCACCGGGCATGATTTTCGTCTCCGGACTCGCCAGCCGGAGATGGTGTTAGAGGCCTTTCTGCGCCATGAGGAGCTTCATCGCTTCGCGGCGCAGCTCCTCGTGCCGCCCCGCAAGTTTGTGGAGGTGGCTGTGCGCAGTGTCCCCGGACACTATTCTACAGGCGAGCTGCTGGAAGATCTACAGCAGCAGTTCGGGGACGCTGTGCGTTCCATCCGCCGCCTCCACGCTTCGACGGCGGGGCAGTTAGATCTTGAAAGGCCTCTCCCGGTGGTCTTCGTGACGGTTGCCGAGGAGGCGGCGCCGTTGCTGCAGGATTGGCGCCTGTTCGGTGTCCTGCGGGTGAAGGTGGCGGCGGCGCCGAGGAAGGAGCGGCCGGCCATTCAATGCGGCCGGTGCTACGGCTGGGGCCACCGGGCGGCCCAGTGCCGTGGCCGCATGCGCTGTGCGGCCTGCGGTACCGAGGGCCACGTTGCGGCGGACTGCCCCAGCCGTGGCGGTCAGGTCGAGGAGCGGCGCTGCCTGAACTGTGGCGGCCCGCACTCGGTGCGGTACCGGGGCTGCCCGCACCGCAAGGCGGAGGATGACCGCGTGGCGGCTGCGGCAACGGTGGCGGCGGCTCCACAGCCTCGCGTCTTCCGCTCTCGCGAGGTGGAGCCCGGCGTCAGTTTTTCGGCGGTCCTCCGGGGTTCGCAGCCGGGGATCCAGCGTCCAGCGCCGGCCGGTGCCTTGCCGGTGCTGCCACCGTTGCCGCCGAGGGACGAGTCACAGCAGCGTCCCAACCGCCGCCGCCGACGACAACAGCAGCCGCTGGAGCCGCCGCAGTTCGGGCAGCAGCAGCAGCAGCAACAACAACAGCAGCAGCCACAACAGCCGGCGCCTCAGCAGCAGCCACAACAGCGGCAACAACATGAACAGCAACGTGTGCAGCAACGGCGTTCTCGCCCTACGCCGCCGCCGCCTTCGCCGCCTTCGCCATCATCGTCACCATCGCCGTCGTCGTCGTCATCGCCGCCCTCGCCTTCGCACGGAGCAGCACAGCGTCCGGTGTCTGGCCGCCGCTCCGCTGTAGTCCCCGAGGTGGAGCAGCACCGGGCTGTCGCAGAAGATCTGCGGCATGCCTGTGGCCGGAGAGACTTTCTCCAGGCCAGGCTGGAGCGTTTGGCCCAGGCGCAAGCGCTGCGCCCGAATGTGCAGCTACGACACCTCCTCAGGTGCACGCGAT
>JALVNE010000110.1 GCA_027026755.1 Sedimenticola sp.
GACCGGTAGTACGGCCGCTTTTCCAGACGCGCATCCCCAGGCGGGGTTGGGTAGCGCCTTTGATAGCCCGGCCTTCCAACGTTTGGTCTTGGATGGGGCGGTCACCGCTGACTTTACACACAGCCGCATCAAACGGCCCCAGGACAGAGCGAGAAATTGTGGCGATAACATCTGCCGCCCGGCCACCATCTAAACGGCCCGGCTGCCAGATGGGGTCGCCGGGTTGGGCTTGCAGTGAACCGACCATGACGTGCCAATTGCTCAGGATCATTTCGTCCTGTGTGTCCGCATCGTACACCTTAGCTCCCAACGTGCCAGCGGTAACGCGGGGGCTGCCAATGCTGACGCCGAGGGGAATGGGATCGAAACGGCGGTTACGGCCGTCTATCGCTGCTTCTAACTGAACATTCCCCCAATCGGTTTCGCTGGCTGCCTGAAGGCCGTAGGTAGCTTGAATGACATCTACCGGTACGCCATCCACTTCTTTAGGAAAAAGGTCAGCCTCGGACAATTCGTCCGGCGGCTTTTTACGGGCCAGGTGGACGCGGATAGCCAGTTGCCCGGTCATTTCTCCTTTGGACCATTTATAACCCAGGTCTACGGCCGTGACCCCTTCCCGCTGCAACCAATCTTCCTGAACCTGAGCCAACACGGCTTCGGCATGGGTCATTTCATCCTGGCTGAAATCTGTCATTTTCTTCACTCCTCGTATAAAGTAATTCCATAAATAGTTCTCAAACAATTGAATAACAGGTCAGCATCATAGGGATACATCCCAACATCAGATACAATTTATGACGATAAATTGTCGGCGGCGAGGGTGTTCTCTTTCTCCTTGTTGCCCGGTGATGAACCGGTGTCTTCTAGTTAAGTGAGTAACCCCCGCCCCGCCGTGCGCTTCTAACACGGATTGTGTGCACCTACCTGGGCGGCGCCGGCTGTAGCAGTCCGGCCGGGCCGGAACCGGTGGTTGTCCCCGCTCTGGCAGGCAAGCTCTTATTAGCACGAGGCTGTTGCCGGCGGGTGATGTTGGGGTGTACCCCTATGCGGCCGACCCCATAACCCATCTCATAAGGAGGTTGCTTAATGACAAATCGTATCCCTGAAATGGTCCTGGCCATCGACTTTAGTCTCGACCGGCTGGATGTCTCCTTGCGCGGTGATGACCGGGATTGGGTGTGGGCACACCAAGCCTACCCTAACAATTGGCCTGGTTGGCGGCAGCTTCAGCAAGACCTGCTGGCTGAACTCAACCGCGCCGCCCCGGTTCGCCTCACCGCCGTGGGCGAGTCTACCGGCCCCTATTGGTGGCACGCTTTCTACCAGTTCAGCCACGATGATGAGTTACGGCCGTTCTCTCCCCAGCTGGCTTTGCTCAATCCGGCCCATGTGAAAGGGTATCGCAAGGCCTTGCCCCAGCAGGACAAAGCTGACCCGGATGACGCCCGCCTCATTGACCAGTATTACCGTGCTGTTGGCGTAAAGCATCCTTACCAATTTTCTGACCGTTACCTGCGTCTGCGTACTTTCACCCGCGCCTATATCCGAGTGACCCATTCGCTTGCCTCTGAAAAAGCCTACTTACTTTCCGTTCTCTATCTCTGGGCCAGCGAGTACCAACATAAGAAGGAAAAACCCTTCTCCAATCTCTTTGGCGCTACCAGTCAGTACGTCCTCAACGAGTTTGCCGATATTCAAACCATCGCTGACATCCCTCTGGATGAATTAATGGCTTTGCTGAGGCAACGCTCTGGC
>JALVNE010000111.1 GCA_027026755.1 Sedimenticola sp.
GGTAGCGTACCTGCATGGGGTGCAGGTGGTCGGAGGTTCAAATCCTCTCGCCCCGACCAATCTAATCAATGACTTGGCCGGCTCTCGCAGCCGGCTTTTTCATTGGATCAATAAATAATTTTTCCCCACTTTTACCCTCACTTTTGAAATCGGGCAGATACTGTCCATTAAAATTTCAAGAACCTCCATCTTGTTGTTATGAACTCTGCCTTTGCTTTGTCGGCAGCGTATAGCCAGGGATGGAAGATCACCCGCGCCATGCGGCCCCGGCGCTGACGAGCGCGGGTGTTTCGAGGGTAGTTCACGGGCAATCTGCTGGGCCGTCTACGGTGTGTCCCACCATAAACCAGAACCGTTGGTTGGCTGCACGCACCAGTACCTCCCTGTCGCCCTTGATCCGGGCCTTCCACATGGTGCTGTCTCCATCCCTGCCTCGGTCGATGACCCATAGGGGCTTGGAGTGAAGCTGTCGTTGCACGGCCTCCATCACCGACAGGATGTCCCGGTTCTCGCTTCGGTGGCCCTCGCGAGCCGGGGATTGCAAACGGGTAATCAACGGCAGGGTCTTTCCCCGTTTTACATCCCGTGCCAGCCGCCCACGATGTCTCCTCGGTTTCCATCCCGAACCTGTCCGATAGACTGGCGTCAGCAGGCAATGTCGGCACTGGTTGGCATTGGCAGGAACTAACGTTGAACGGTCTACCATATGAGTATCAATGCAATTGATTGGCCTGGCTATTTCAGATGGCGTTGTGGATCCTGGCGGCCATGCAGTACACGGATGATTTCGACCCTGTCAGTGGTCTCACGGTAAAACAGGGTATGGCTTTCTATGGATGTCTGGTGTCAGCTCTGGGCGTTCGGTTCCCATTAGTGGTTGTTGAGTCAGCAACCAGAATTGATTCCTAATAGTCGAAAGGTAGCTTTCGGATTGTGTTTGTCCCCACAGTCACAGGCCGTATTGGTATATGCCCTTGAAGTCATTATTGGCCGCAGGTGCTGGCATGGTCGAACAGGTCAGGTTGGGGATGTTCTGCATATTCGTAGTCGTTCTGGGGCAAGGGTTTGAGCGCGGACTGGTCCAGGGCCACTCGGGCAACGAGAAGTAGGTCCGATGCCGCAAGCGAGCGAGGATCCAGCGTTTGACCAGCTGTACCGCCTCGGCCTTGTCCTCGGGCTTGCAAGGGCGGGTTGGCAGAATGGCGGTGCCGTAGTGGGCCGCAATCTCGGCATAGGTGTCATTGATCTTCGGCGCATAGCACGAGGCCCGGGTGACGGCGGCCTTGAGATTGTCGGGTACCAGCAGTTCCGGTTCGCCACCGTAGAAGTGCAGCATGCGCTGATGCGATGCGGATCTCGCCACTGTGGCGGTCGATTACCTCGACGGTGGGGCCACAGTAGCCGATGAAGGCCTTTAATCATACAGCTCTATCAGAAAACAGCTTCAGGCTGGAGAAGCATCTACAGAGCTCACCGCTGCAACGATCCAGGCCCGAGAGTAAAAGCCTCTGCAGGGGGCTCGCAACACAGATTAGAGATTATGGGGGTTCGTGATTGCCCCAGAAAAGAAGTTCACCGGTGTTTCCGTCGAAACTCTGAATCTTATAAAGCTGGATTAGCCAGAAATTGGTCGGGGTGAGAGGATTCGAACCTCCGGCCCCTGCCTCCCGAAGACAGTGCTCTACCAGGCTGAGCTACACCCCGTGCTCGTGCTACATATCGCGGCGCGGAAATCCGCAAATTGTAT
>JALVNE010000112.1 GCA_027026755.1 Sedimenticola sp.
CCCATGAACTTGAGCCCCATCATGATCATCCGCGCCACCCAGAAAAAGATGATGTCGAAGCCGGTGACCAGTACGTTGGTGGGATAGTAAGTGTTTACTTCCGGTGTGTCGTGGGGCCATCCCAGGGTGGAGAAGGGCCACAGGGCGGAGGAGAACCAGGTGTCCAGCACATCCTCGTCCTGGCGCAGAGCCACCTCGGAACCGAAACCGTGCTGGTCGCGCACCTCCTGTTCGCTGCGCCCCACATAGAGGTTGCCCTGGTCATCGTACCAGGCGGGGATGCGGTGGCCCCACCAGAGCTGGCGCGAGATGCACCAGTCCTCGATGTTGCGCATCCATTCAAAATAGGTGTTCTTCCAGTTGTCCGGCACAAAGCGGACGTCGCCCTTTTCCACCGCCTCGATGGCCGGGGCGGCCAAGGGCGCCGCTTTTACATACCACTGATCGGTGAGAAAGGGCTCGATCACCGCGCCGGAGCGGTCGCCGCGCGGCACCATCAGGCTGTGATCCTCCACCTTCTCCAGCAGCCCCCGGGCATCGAGATCGGCTACGATCCGCTTGCGCGCCTGGTAGCGATCCAGACCCTGGTAGCGCTCCGGGATCAGCTCTGCGTTCGGGGCGTCGCCGGCGATGATGCGGGCGCTGCTGTCGAAGATATTGATCAGCCCGCCGCCCGGCAGATCCATCATCTCGCTGCTGTCGCGGTGGCGCTGCCATACCGCATAGTCGTTGAAGTCGTGGGCCGGGGTGATCTTTACGCAGCCGGTGCCGAACTCCGGATCCACATACTCGTCCACGATGACGGGGATGCGCCGCCCGGTGAGGGGCAGCTCCACCTGCTGGCCGATCAGGTGCCGGTAGCGTTCGTCGTCGGGGTGCACCGCCACCGCTGCGTCCCCCAGCATGGTCTCGGGGCGGGTGGTGGCCACCACCAGACAGCCCTCCTCGTTGACCAGCGGATAGCGCATGTGCCAGAGGTGGCCGCTCTCCTCCTCGGAGAGCACCTCCAGATCTGAGACTGCCGTGTGCAGCACCGGATCCCAGTTCACCAGCCGCTTGCCACGGTAGATCAGCCCCTCCTCGTACAGACGCACGAACACCTCGCGCACCGCTTCGGAGAGCCCCTCGTCCATGGTGAAGCGCTCCCGGGACCAGTCGGCCGAGGCGCCCATGCGGCGCAGCTGCTGGCTGATGGTGCTACCGGACTCCTCCTTCCACTGCCAGACCCGCTCGATGAAGGCCTCACGACCCAGATCGTGGCGGGTCTTCCCCTCGGCGTTGAGCTGGCGCTCCACCACCATCTGGGTGGCAATGCCGGCGTGGTCGGTACCCGGCTGCCACAGGGTGCGGTCCCCCTTCATGCGGTGGTAGCGGATCAGGATGTCCATGATGGTGTCCTGGAAGGCATGCCCCATGTGCAGCCGCCCGGTAACGTTGGGCGGCGGGATCATGATGCAGTAGGGTTGGCCCTCGCCGTGGGGGGCGAAGTAGCCCTGCTGCTCCCAGAACTGGTACCAGCGCTGTTCGATACTGTGTGGGTGGTAACTTTTTTCCATAGCTGATGACTGTAACCAGGCAGTGTGGCGCAAGCGAAGTATGATTTGCGTCTAAACAGGCGCCTAGCTGTTGGTTTCGCGCAGCCGGCCCTCGACATATTTGTGCAGGATGCTGGCAACCAGGGTCTGGTAGGGGATCCCTTCTGCCAAAGCTTTTTTCTGCAACCCGCGCAGATCTTTTGACGAAA
>JALVNE010000113.1 GCA_027026755.1 Sedimenticola sp.
GGCTCGCTGTGTTCTACATGGAGCACAACGGTCACTGGGTCACGGGCATGACCAACCAGGTGGTCTGGGGCATGCCGCATGTATTCGCAATCTTTCTCATCGTGGCGGCTTCCGGCGCCCTCAACGTAGCCTCTATAGGTACAGCCTTTGGCAAGAAGATGTACAAGCCCTTGGGCAGGCTGTCCGGATTGTTGGCCATCACCCTGCTGGCAGGTGGCTTGGCGGTACTTGTGCTCGACCTCGGGCAGCCCGGCCGGCTGCTCATTGCCATGACCCACTACAACTTCAAGTCCATCTTTGCGTGGAATATCTATTTGTATACGGGCTTTTTTGCCATCGTCGCCCTTTATATCTGGTTCATGATGGACTGGCGCGTGCACAAATACTACAAGCCCGTGGGTGTATTCGCCTTTATCTGGCGCCTGATACTCACCACGGGTACCGGCTCGATCTTTGGCTTCATCGTCGCCCGCCAGGGCTATGACGCGGCCATCATGGCGCCCATGTTCGTCATCATGTCCTTTGCCTACGGTCTGGCTGTCTATCTGCTGGTGCTCATGTTCGTGTTCAAGGTGGATGGCCGGGAGATCGGGGATGCCCTGCTGAAACGCCTGAAGAATCTTCTGGGTGTCTTCGTGGCCGCGGTGTTCTATTTCACGGTGGTCTATCATCTGACCAACCTTTACGGCACCGAAAATCACGAGTACGAAGCTTTCATTCTCCGCGATGGCGGCATCTACACCCTCCTGTTCTGGGGAGGATGGGTTCTGGTGGGCTGCCTGCTTCCCCTGGGCATCATCTATCATCCTTCTTTGGGAGCGACTCGCGGTGGGGTGATTGCCGCTTCCACCCTGGTAGTGCTGGGTGGCTTGGCCACTGTATATGTCATCGTCATTGGTGGCCAAGCATTTCCCATGGCCATGTTCCCGGGGAAAACCATCGTCGCCAGCGGCTTCTTCGATGGTGTGAACGGTCAGCCCATGCTCTATACCCCCAGTCTGCCGGAATTCCTGCTGGGCCTGGGCGGTGTGGCCCTGGTGCTGATGCTGACCTTCATCGGCATCCGGGTGTTGCGTTTCCTGCCTACCACTCTGGCAGATGAAGTGGCCGATCCTCATCATGCCAAATCATAAACGCTTGCAGGGTTGATACAGTATTGAGGCGGTCTTTCTGGACCGCCTTTTGCGTTTTGATGCCATGGCACATCTGATCATATCCGCCGCCCACAAGTCTTCCGGCAAGACCACGGTCAGTATTGGCCTGTGCGCCGCCCTGCGCCGCGCTGGATATCAGGTCCAACCCTTCAAAAAGGGGCCGGATTATATCGATCCCCTGTGGCTGGGCCAGGCCGCTGACCGGCCTTGCTACAACCTGGATTTTTTCACCATGGGCAGGGAGGAAATCCAGCGATTGTTTCAACACGGCATGAATGGTGCGGACATAGGCATCATCGAGGGCAACAAAGGGCTCTATGATGGGCTGGATCTCGATGGCAGCAACAGTAATGCGGCCCTTGCCGCGCTCTTACAGGCGCCGGTGGTTCTGGTCCTGGACACCCGGGGCATGACCCGGGGGATTGCGCCGCTCATACTGGGCTATCAGGCTTTCGATGAAAATATCCGTATCGCCGGGGTGGTACTCAACAGCGTGGGCGGTTCGCGCCACGAAACCAAGCTCCGTAACGTCATCGAGCATTACACCAATGTGAAGGTCATAGGCGCGGTACCCCGTAACGACAGGGTGCAGATCGACGAAAGGCATCTGGGTCTGATGCCCAGCAACGAGGCGGAAGCCGCCCAGCAGCGCATCGACGCCATTGCGGATCACGTGGGTGGCAATGTGGATTTGCAGGCGGTGATGGAAATAGCCGGGCTGGCGCCCCAAATCCAGGGCGTCGCGCCAAAGCAAGATTCAGGGAAACCGGCGGATGTGGTCATCGCCTATGCCCGGGATGCTGCCTTCGGCTTCTATTATCCAGATGACCTGCAGGCCCTGGAAAACGCCGGAGCGCGCCTTGTGCCTTTCGACACCCTGCATGACGCCGCCATGCCCACCGCCGACGGTTTGTTCATTGGTGGCGGCTTTCCTGAAACCGCCATGGCGGCCCTGGAGGCCAACCAGGGCATGCGCCGCTCCATCCGTCGATTCATCGAGCAGGGCGGCCCGGCCTATGCGGAATGCGGCGGGCTCATGTATCTTTGCCGCAGCCTGGAATGGGAAGGACGACGGTGTGAAATGGCCGGGGTCATTCAGGCAGACGTGAAAATGCACCAGAAACCACAGGGTAGAGGTTATGTGCGTTTGTGCGAAACTTCTTCCCATCCTTGGCCCCGGGGAGAAGGCCTGTCAGACCGGGTCAATGCCCACGAATTTCACTATTCCGGGCTGGAAAACCTGGACGACAGCCTGCAATTTGCCTATAAGGTGGAACGGGGCTATGGTGTGGACGGCTCCCATGACGGACTGGTTTACAATAATCTGCTGGCGAACTACTCGCACATGCGTAACGTCGGTTCCAGTCACTGGGCAGAACGCTTTGTCGCTCATGTAAGGCGTTGTGCGGGTTTCCGCGAGCATTGACCGTCGAGAGTTGGTGGCGGGTGAGGAAGTTTGATTCATCCTCCCCCCTCACCCTGGCCCTCTCCCCCGAGGGGGAGAGGGGAACTATATTAAGAGGTATTTGCAGGATATGTTCAAAGTCACTCCCGCTGCAGCAAAGCAGATAAAAATCGCCGCCGAACAGGGTGGTACCGAGGGCATGGCATTGCGCATGGCTGTTCGGGAAAACAAGGACGGCTCATTCGCCTACCACATGGGCTTTGATGAACCTGCGGATACAGACAAGCGTATTCATACCGAAGGCGTCGAAGTCGTCATGGATCCCAGTTTTGAGAAGTACCTGGATGAGTGCGTGCTGGATTTCGTGCAGCTCGATGACGGCACTTGGCAGTTCGTGTTCCTGAACCCCGCCGATCCCCACTACGTGCCGCCCAAGGTCAACTAATCCTACCGACATGGATCTGGCGCCTGAAGACTCCCTGCGTCTGAACGTGATGCTGGCCAACAGGCCCCAGGCGATTCGCATCGACGAATCGCGCATGATTCTTTATGCCCTGTCGGACAAGGGCGAAATGGAGATTCCCCTCAATCCCACCTGCCGTGATGATCAGTACCTGAAACAAATAAGGGAGATGCTCTCCATGCATGCCTTGGGGTCTCCGTCCGGCTATCCCCGTCACGTGTGGTCGCGCATGGGTCATCTCAACAGCGAGAACCTCGAGGAACTGCTGCTCCTGGGCGAGCCGGAAGCCGTGGTTGCCATCGCCTATTCCGAAGAACTCACCGACGAACTGGCGCGCAAGGCCTGGTGGGCCCTGGAAGACGCCGAAAATGCCCGCCAGATGCTGCGCAATGCCGAGGTGGTGAAAGGAGAAATGGGCGCTGTGCTGGCCAACTATCTGGTCGAGTTTCTGCCCTTTGAAACCGAGGCGGAAAAGATCATGGATACGGTGCAGCTGGTGCTCCAGCCGGGGCTGGTGGATGAATCCGTCCGGGCGGACTTATGGAAACGGGCGCGACGCAAAAACGCCTTTTATGTGGGCTTTCTCGCTGCCCTTCCTGATGAGCTGCCCGACCAGACCGCCCCGGCGCAGGCATGGGAACGCCTGGGGGCCAGCCTGGAGGAAATGGCCGAAGCCGGGAACCGTTTGGCAGCGCATCTGCATCGCCTGTTGTCCCCGGCGGGGCAGGCCTGGCTCGCCACCATGGAAAAAGTGCTGGAAAAGCCCGGCACTCAGGACGTGGTGAATCGCGTGCTGGATGTGGCGGCGGATTATTTTTCTGCCGTCAGGCCGGAAGGGCCAGCGGACGCCACCATGGAAGAACTGCAGATCGAAGCGGAAAACTGGGCAGGCGATCCCGGCAATGCCCTGGCGCAGCAGCTTCTGGACCTGGACCCTGGCCTGGCGCAAGCCCTGGTCGCCATGCGCGTGCTATCCGGCTCGGGGTATGGCGTGGTACGGCCGGTGTTCGGCAAATCCGACGCCATCGGCACCCTCATGCGGCGCAAGCTGCAACCCGTGCTGGAGCCCTACAGGCAGCATATCGACTGCTTGAGGAAACTGGCTTAGACATCATGTTTTGACCTGCCCATCCTCAAGTTAAAAAGGGTCGAAGTTAAAAGGGGGCGGAGTCAAATTCCACCCAACGATAACAAGGAACGGGATCAAACTGTTCCATGGCATCAGATCTTCCCAACATTCTCCCCATTTGACTCCGACCCCGACCACCACAGCGATGCCTGGTGATATTTTATTCAGCGGCCGGGGGAAATGTTCGGGCCAGGTTTATCATCCGTTTGATTCAGGTCTTTCTCCGGGGCCGTCGCCGGCGCGGCTCCCAGCGGCCGATTTCCGGAATGATTTCAGCGAAAGGCAGTTTGTCGAAACCACCCCAGGTCTTCAGGGCCTGTTCCAGCATGCCGGCCACTTCGGGAATGGGCGTGGGGATCTCCTGGCCGGGATGCAATGCTCCATAGAGCCCGCGCAAACCGCCGATCTGTACCTTCACCGCTTTCACATGCCCCAGTTTCTGTCCTGTGTCACGGAGTTTCAGGGCAAAGCGCGCCTGCTGCTGCAAGGTGTCCAGGAACGCCTGACAGCGGGCCTGGGCTGCTTTGTCCGTACAGCTGGCGGCTTCGCGTTCGGCAATGAGCAGTTTCTGATTGCGGGAACAGCGGCACTGGTTGGTGAGCATGCCTTTCTCGAACAGGCAATGATCCGGGTTTACCTCGTGGTAAGTCTGGCGATAGAAGTCCTCGTCTATCATTGCTGATGCTTGAACTTGTGGATTAGGCGTCTGTCTTTCTTGCTGGGACGGCCTTCGGTGTGTACGGGGGCCGCCGCCCGGGCGGCGCGGAGCAGGGCCAGCTGTTTTTCCCGGCGTTCCCGACTGTCATCGGACTCGGTCCAGAAACCGGCGGCCTCGGAGGCCGGGCGCCGTTGTTTGGGCAGCACCAGCACTTCGATGTCCCATTCCAGGCCGTTCTTGCTGATATGCAGGCGGCTGCCCGCGCGCACTTCCTTGCCAGGCTTGGTGCGCTGCCCGTTCAGGTGCACCTTGCCGCCAGTCACGGCTTCCGCGGCCAGTTTGCGGGTCTTGTAAAAACGCGCGGCCCAGAGCCATTTGTCCAGGCGCATCTTTTCCTGATCAGACATCAGGTGGGACCGTCCTCCGAGGCGTCCGGGCCATGGGCAAAGGCGGCTTCGTCAAGATGGGGTTCCAGACCCAGCAGGGGATCGAGCTTGCCCTGGGCGTCCAGCAGGGCCATGTCGTCGAAGCCGCCGACATGGAAATCGTCGATGAAGATTTGCGGCACGGTGCGGCGGTTGCTGCGCTGCATCATTTCCACCATCAGGTTTCGATCCAGATCCACGCGAATTTCCTCGTACTCCACCCCCTTGCTCTGCAACAGGGATTTGGCGCGCACGCAATAGGGGCACATGGCGGTGGAATAGACGACGACACGGGGTGAAGACACGGCAATACTCCTTGGGGATGTTCTGTTTCAGCGCCTGGACTGGGGACTGGCGCCAGGGCTTTTCCCGTATCCTAGCATCTTTATTGCCCATGAAAACAGGGTAAACTCTTCTCTTTTCAGTCAGCCGGAAGCATGCGTCATGTGGAAAGAATCCAGCCCCCGCACCATTTACCTGAAGGACTATCAGCCGCCTCCCTGGACCATCCGCACCGTGGACCTCGAATTTCGCCTCCAGGAAACCGGCACCCGGGTGATTTCCCGTCTGACCCTGGAACGCAACCCGGCTTTCAGGGGCAGGGCGGATGAACTGCGCCTGGACGGCGAGGGCTTCAAGGCCATCTGGCTGCGCCTGGATGGCAGCGAGCTGCATGGCGATGCCTATCGCATGGACGACCAGGGCCTGACCCTGTTCAATCCGCCGGCGCATTTCGTGCTGGAGTCCGAGGTGGAGCTTGCCCCGGAGAACAACACGGCCCTGGAAGGCCTGTACCGCAGCGGCGGCATGTTTTGTACCCAGTGCGAGGCCGAGGGTTTCCGGCGCATCACTTGGTATCTGGACCGGCCCGATGTCATGGCCCGTTTCAAGGTGCGCATCGAGGCGGACCGGAGCAAATATCCCGTGCTCCTTTCCAACGGCAATCCCCTGGAGGCCGGTGAGCTGCCTGACGGCCGTCACTATGCCGAATGGGAAGACCCTCATCCCAAGCCCAGCTATCTGTTCGCCCTGGTGGCGGGGGATCTGAAACACATCGAGGATAGTTTCATCACGGCGTCCGGACGTCAGGTGCGCCTGCGCATCTACGTGGAGCCGGAAAATATCGACAAATGTGAACATGCCATGCGCTCCCTCATCAATGCCATGCGTTGGGACGAGGAGAAATACGGCCGGGAATACGACCTGGATGTGTTCAACATCGTGGCGGTGAATGATTTCAACATGGGGGCCATGGAGAACAAGGGGCTGAACATCTTCAATTCCAAGTATGTTCTGGCCCGGCCGGACACGGCCACGGACGAGGACTATCTGGGCATCGAGGGCGTGGTGGCCCATGAGTATTTCCACAACTGGACGGGCAACCGCATCACCTGCCGGGACTGGTTCCAGCTGTCCCTCAAGGAAGGTTTCACCGTGTACCGGGATCAGGAGTTCTCCGCCGACATGGGCGCCCGGGGCGTCAAGCGCATCGACGATGTACGCCTGCTGCGTGCTCACCAGTTCGCCGAGGACGACAGCCCCATGGCCCATCCCGTGCGTCCGGCCTCCTACATCGAGATCAACAACTTCTACACTGCCACCGTGTATGAGAAAGGGGCCGAAGTGGTGCGCATGCAGGCCAGGCTCCTGGGGCCGGAAAGGTTTCGCCGCGCCACGGACTTGTACTTCCAGCGCCATGACGGCCAAGCGGTAACCACGGACGATTTCGTGCGCTGTATGGAAGACGCCTCCGGGCGTGACCTGCGCCAGTTCCGCCACTGGTATGACTATGCCGGCACCCCGGAGCTGAAGGTCCGGGGGGAGTATCATGCCGATGAGCAGGTCTACCGCCTGCATGTGAGCCAGCAAGTGCCGGACACCCCGGGACAAAAGAACAAGCCCCCTTTCCATATTCCCCTGGTGGTGGGGCTCCTGGACAGCCACGGCCGGGACATGCCCCTGGAGCGGGCCGATGGCGGCACCCCACCGGAACTTCTGGAAGTGACGGAAAGGGAACAGGTCTTCGAGTTTCGGAATCTAGTGGAGATGCCCGTGCCTTCCCTGTTGCGGGGTTTCTCTGCGCCGGTGAAGCTGGATTATCCCTACAGTGATGCGGAACTGGTATTTCTCATGGCCCACGACAGTGATGGCTTGAACCGCTGGGACGCGGGCCAGGAACTGGCCCAGCGGGTGCTGCTGAATCTGGTGGACCAGGCACCGAAAGCGGCGGACATGCTGGCTGAATTCACCCATGCCTTCCACCGCGCCCTGGATGCGGCCCACAGCGACCCGGCCTTGCTTTCCGAAGTCTTGTCCTTACCGTCCGAAACCCTGATTGGCGAACTCATGGAAGTGGTGGACGTGGAGGGCATACACGCCGCCCGGGAGCAGATGAAGGCGCATATAGGCCGGACCCTGCACCAGGATCTGCTGGATCACTACCGGGCTCTGGAAGAAACCGGACTCTACGAGATAACACCCCAGGCCATCGGCAGGCGTCGCCTCAAGAATCTGCTGCTCACCTATCTGGTGGCTTCAGGCAGCGAGGAAGGTGCGGCCCTGTGCGAACAGCAGTACCGCACCGGACACAACATGACCGATGTGGTTCATGCCCTGGCCTTGGTGGCTGATGGCGAGCACCCGGCCCGCCGGGAACTGCTGGACGATTTTGCTGCCCGCTGGCAGTCCGATCCGCTGGTCATGGACAAGTGGTTCAGCGTTCAGGCCCGCTCCAGCCGGAAGGACACCCTGGAAAATCTGATCCGGTTGCAGCAGCACCCGGCCTTTTCCTTCACCAATCCCAACAAGGTGCGGGCATTGATTGGCGGCTTTTCCATGGGAAATCCTTTTCGTTTCCATTCAGCAGATGGAAAAGGTTATACTTTCCTCGTGGACAAGGTGCTGCAATTGGACAGCATCAATCCTCAGATAGCAGCGCGTCTGCTCAGAAGCATGGCGCGCTGGCGCCACTATGACAAAGCCCGTCAGGAGCTGGCCAGAAGGCAGCTCGAACGGGTAGCAGGGCAGAGCGGTATTTCCCGTGATGTCTTCGAGGTGGCCAGCAAGAGCCTGCAGGTATGAGAGCCCTGCTGGTGGTTGCACACGGCAGCCGGCGAGAAGCTTCCAATGAAGAGGTGAGGAAGCTGTGCCGCCGTATCGAACAAGAAGCTGCCGGGGAGGAGTTTTTCCTGGTCAGAGCCGGTTTTCTCGAACTGGCCGAGCCTTCCATTGTGGAAGGCATCGGGCAGTGTATCGAGGCAGGCGCGGACCAGGTCGTGGTATTGCCTTATTTTCTTTCCGCCGGGCGCCATGTCAGTGAGGACATACCGGCGGAAGTGGAAAAGGCAAGACAACGCCATCCCCATGCATCCATTGTTCTTGCGCCCTATCTGGGGTCCGCGCCAGGGGTCGCCGGACTTCTGGTTCAACTTGCTGCAGGAGGTATGAGAGATGGTGATTTTACTGAGTGATACCCCCGATGAAGTGGAAACGAAAGATTTGAAGCAACTGGTGGAGCAATATCACCCGGTAAGAACCGTGGCGCCCTGCGCCGAATATGACGGCAAGTGCGTCGAGTGGCGGGTGGAACTGGGGGATACGGACAGGGAAGTGGCCAATTATGTGGCGGACAAGCTCAACGGATATTTCTGGAAAGGCTGTCACCTGAACGCCTATTGTCCCGTATTTCAGCCATCGTCTGCGTAAGCCGGCGTAGGTCGGGCTTCAGCCCGACATGATGGCAGTCAGCGAAGGGGAGTGGTCGGGAGGAAGTTCGACTTACGGACAACGGGGTTGTCCACGCTCAAAAATAAAAGCCAGCAGCGCCGTTCAGGCGCTTTGCCTCCCCGTCGCCAGGCCGGTTTCTGCCGTAGGGGAGTCAGCACCGAGGTACCGATAGGTAGCGGGTACCAGCAGCAGGCTGACCAGCATGGAGAAGGACAGGCCCGAGATGATGGTGATGGCCAGGGGCTGAAGCATCTCCGATCCCTGACCCCAGGCCAGGGCCAGGGGCATCATGCCTGCCACCGTGGTCAGGGTGGTCATGAGTATGGGGCGCAGGCGCAGGCGGGCTGCGGTGATGATGGCCGGCAGTTTTTCCAGACCTTCCCGCCGTTTCAGTTCGATATATTCCACCAGGATGATGGCATTGTTCACTACGATGCCCGCCAGCATGATGAGCCCCAGCCACACGGGCATGGAAATCGGGGTGTCCGTGATCTTCAGGCCCAGGGCCACGCCGATGAGCGAGAACAGCACGCTGAACAGGATGATGAGTGGATTGCGCAGGGACTCGTACTGCACAGCCATCACCACCAGTACCAGGAACAGGGCCAGGCCCAGAAGCCGGTAACCGGTTTCCTGACTCTGCTGCAGGGTGTTCAGGCTGCCGCCCTCGTAGATGGAATAGCCTTCTGGCAGTTCCAGCTCATCCAGGGTCTGCTGGGCGTCACGCAGGACCTGTTCCATGTTGGCGCCTTCTTCCAGGGTGGCGTTCACCTCCACGATGCGTTGCTGTTGCTCGCGGATGATGGTGGCGGGGGCTGGCTGCAGTTCGATGCGGGCCACGTCGCCCAGGCGCACGGCCGTACGGGGGCTGCTCCCTGTCATCATGATGATGTTTTCCAGATCCCCAGGAGTGGCGGCATCCCTGGGGTCGAGCATGAGCACGATGTCGATACTGCGGTCGCCATGGGTCATGCTGCTGACCTTGCGCCCTTCCAGGGCATAGCGCACGGCCTTGCCTATGGCCTTCATGTCCAGCCCGTATTGCAGCATCTTTTCCCGGTCGGGGTGGATGGCCAGCTCCATGGTGACACTTTCGTTCGACTGCTTGATATTGCGCAGGCCGGGCAGGCTGCGCAGGCGTTCGGCCATTTGTTCCCCGATTTCCGTGAGCACGTCGAGATCCGGCCCCCTTGCCTGGAAGTTCACGTCGTCGTCACCCCGGCCGATGCGCAGTCCGCGTATGCCCCGGGGACGGATGCGGATCTTCACGCCCACCAGTTGCAGCTGCCGGGTCAGCTTGCGCATGCGCTTGATCCAGCGGGCCGTGCTCATCCCCGGCTTGAGGCGAAGCTGGATCTGCAAATTGGCGCGGTTGGCGCTCAGATAACGGGAGCGGCCAAAGGTGTAGCCTCCCACGGTGGTGAGCACGGATTCGGTTTCGGGCTGATCCAGCACCAGGTTTTCTATTCGGGAGGTGAGGACATCCATTTCCCGTACGTCTATGCCCCGGTCCGCGGTGAGATAGATGCCCACGCGGCCGTCGTCCATGCGTGGCAGGAAGGTGGACATGGGCTGCAGCAGCTGCTCTGCCGTCAGGGCCAGCAATACCAGGAACACCAGGATTACCAGCCAGCCGACCCTGAGCAAGCGGGCCAGTGTCCAGGCATAGGCGTTTTGCACAGCTTCCATGGCCTTGTTGATGTGGCGGCGCAGCCAGCCCTCGCCGCGGGCGGGAATGCGCGCCGCCAGGGCGGGCACCAGGGTCAGGGAGACGATCATGGACGCCAGAATGGCCGCGGAGATGGTGATGATGAGTTCCTGGAACAGCAGGCCGACAAGGCCGCCGATGAACAGAAAGGGCAGCACCGCGGCCAGGTTGGTGGAGGTGGAGGCCACGATGGCGGAGGTCACTTCCCCGGCTGCCCGGCTGGCGTCGTCCAGTGTGGCTTCGCCTTGCCGCTGGTGCCGGTAGATGTTTTCCAGCATGACGATGGTGTTGTCCACCAGCATGCCTATGCCCAGGGCCAGGCCGCCCAGGGTCATGATGTTCAGGGTCAGGTCCACGGCGGCCATGAGGGTAACAGTCACCAGGATGGCGATGGGAATGGCGCTGCCGATGATGAGGGTGCGGCGGATGCTGCCGAGAAACAGGTACACCACCAGCATGGCCAGTGCCGCGCCGCTCAGGGCGGCGTTCAGTGCGTTGTTCAGGGCGCGCCGGATATGGCGGGCCTCGTCCCCCACGGGGGTGATGGTTATGCTCTCGGGCAACAGGCCCCGCTCCCGCAGGGCATCGAGCTGCAGATTGACCCTGTCCACCGTGGCCACGGTGTTGGCCTGGGGTTGTTTCTGTATGGACAGCTTGATGGCGGACTGGCGGTTGAGGCGGATGTCCATGCGGGGATCTTCATGACCGTCCATGACCCGCGCCAGCTGGCCCAGTCGTATGTCGTGCAGGCCGGGCGCATTGGTGTTCAGCGCCAGGGGGAGGGCCTCGATATCCTGCACTTTCAGGAAGCGGCCCTTGGCCTGTACGGGGATTTCCGTGGCGGGATTGCGCAGGCGGCCGCCGGCCACGTCCCGGTTCTGCTGCTCCAGGCTGTCTTCCAGGTCCAGCACGTCCAGGCCGTGGGCGAACAGGCTGTCCCGCTTGGCGATGATCTGGATTTCCCGGCGCAGCCCCCCGGCCACTTCTGCCGCGGCCACGCCGGGGATGTTGATGAGCCATTTTCCCAGAGTGTAATCAACCCATTCACGCAGGGCCACGGGGTCCAGAATACTGGAACTGATGGCATACTCCGCTGCCGGCAGCTGGGAAGGGTCACGCTTGTAGATGATGGGGGATTCTATGCTGTCCGGCAGGAAGCGCTTGGCGCGGTCCAGGCGCATGGACGCGTCGCGCAGGGCGATGTCCATGTCGGTGCCATAGGCAAAGTCCAGGTCCACGGCGCTGCGTCCTTCCCGGGTGGCGGAACGGATGTGGATGGCGTCCTCGGTGATGGCCAGCTGTTCTTCCAGTTGTCGGGTGATGCGGTCCTCCATGATGGTTGCGGGCACGCCGGGATCGTTCACGCGTATACCGATAGAAGGGTAGATGATGTGGGGCAGCAGGTCGATCTTCAGGGCGCCCAGGGAGAACAGTCCCAGCACCACGACGGCCAGGGTGAGCATCACCACGGCAACCGGGTGATGAATGGACCAGCGGGCGATGCCGCCACTCCGGGTTTCAGGAATCTTGTTCATGCAGGTTGCGCATTGGGCAGCGGGAGAGGGTCATTGTGGTCGGAATAATCTCCTTTCAGCTCTTGATTTTCGTCGCTCGGGCTTCAGTTCGACAACAGCTGCCATAAAGGGGCGATGCCGGACTGAAGTCCAACCTGCGGATATGGCTTTTCCGTATGACTGGAGGAGTCATGAAAGTTAGCTCAGGCAAGCCTGTTTGGCAATCAGCGGGCAAAAAAATCCCCGCCATGGGCGGGGATGCGCGGGCGCAAAATGGCTGTTTGCCGGCTACTTGGCAATGCCCGCGTACAAGGCCGTGATGTAGTTCATCTGGGCAAGGATCTTGTCCAGGGAACGCACCACCAGCGAGGGGATGTAATTGTTGCCCTTGAGCTGTTTGCTGATCTTGAAGGTGTTCCAGTCCTTTTCCACCTTGGCCAGGGCGTCGTTGATCTCGGAAGTGTTTTCCGGCGCGTTCTGCAGCACACGCAGGGCATCGGTGAATTCCACCACGGCCTTCCGCATGCCGGTATCGTACTCGGGGTTGTTCAGCCCCCAGCTCTTCAGTACGTAGAATTTTCCTATACGCTGGGAAAGCATGCGCTGGCGGCCGGAGATGTTGACCAGCTTGCCTGCATTGGTGCCGGAACGATCCTGCAGCAGGAGTACGAATTTGTGCGCCTTCTTCAGCACTTCGTCGGACAGGGCGGCCAGCTTCTCGGCATTCTTCTTGTTGGGCTTCTGCGTCGCCATGGCCTTGAATTTGTTCCACAGGGCTGCCACTTCGGCGATGGTCTTCTTTTCTTCATTGGTGGCGGCGAACTCCGTAAGTTCGGCAAGCTGCTTGTCGAACAGGGTAACTGAATCCTGCAGCTGCTTCGTGGCGCTGAGCATAACTTTTTGCCCCACCAGGGCATAGGCTTTAACTATGCGTTGGGAAAGCATGCGTTGCCGACCGGCCTTGTTGATGGCGTCGCCCATGGTCAGGTTGGCGGCAGCAGCGGTGTCGATGCTGCTCACTACGAGAACCAGGAAAAGAAAGAGCAAGGAAAAAATGGATGCCTTGGGTTTCATGATATGCCGTCCACGAGTAATTGATGAATGATATGTATTCGGTCGAAATGGATTCGACTGATACTTAAACCTGAATCCGTGGGTTCAGGTGAAAGCCTGTTCTTGTCTTTATAGCCTATAGCCTCGAAAATCCCATCAGCAGCGTTTCATCAGGGTAGAAGAGAGCTTCTCGGCATGTCGGGAAAACATCCAAGGGTGCTTCTTCATCACATATGTAATAACGCAAAGAGCCTTGCTGAAAAATGCGCCGTCCCGCTTGACGGGATGCCGAACAAGTCCTTTCCTGGACTTTATTCACCAGGGCGGCGGAAAACAGGGTTTTCCGCGGCCTTCATTTTCAGCTTGCGGTCATCGAAAATGGCGATATTCCTCATATCGCGCACAAGGCGTCGAAAAACGGCGCTTTTCAACACCTTGATCGGGATGACCTTGATGGCCACAGATACTGAGCCGTCGATGAGCGAACTATAGTGACCAGCATGGGGGGGAACAATATGACCAGATCACATATCACTATGCGCGGGCCGCATAGCACTATGTTTGTTTCAAAACTGTGATGGGTGTATCGCTTTTCAGGTTCATGAAACCCCGCTTTACGATGTTTTCCCCGGCCTGGAGCCCTTCCAGGATTTCCAAACGGTCGCCAAAACGGGAGCCGCTGCGGACATCGCGGCGCTGGGCGCGGCCTTTCTCGATGACATAGACATATTCCCCCTCACGGTCCCGCCGCAGGGCGCTGAAGGGAATGAGCAAGCGTTGTTTTTCCCTGCCGGTGAACGCCACGCTTGCGTACTGGCCGGCCCTGGCCTGTGGCGGAATCCGGTCCAGGCGTATCTCCACCTTGCCCTGGCGGGTAAGTGGGTTCAGCGCCGGATGGATGCGCCAGACCCGGCCGTCCAGGGGCGCTACATCGGGCAGATCCAGAATGACACGCGCCTTTGTTCCCTTGCGGATGTCGGCAATGAGCTGTGCGGAGGCCTCCACGCGCACGACCAGGGAGGCCGGGTCAGCAAGGGTGAGCAGGTGGCTTTTGCGCGGCTTGACATCGCCAGGTTCGGCAAAACGCTCGGTTACGATGCCGTCGAAGGGCGCCTTTACCTGGGTGTAGCCCAGGCGCGTTTCCAGGATTTCCACCTCCGCCCGGGCAAGTTCCCGTTCGGTCTGGGCTTCGATGAAGGCTTCCTCGGATGCCGCGTTGGTCTTGCGCAGCCGTTCCAGCCGCGCGAGCTTGCGCGCCGCCATGGAGAGCGTGGCGCGGGCTTTTTTCAGCTCGGCCCGGAGGAGCCGGTCGTCCAGGCTGAGCAGAATGTCGCCCTGCCGCACCCTGTCGCCCTCGTACCAGGGCAGGTCCTGGATGCGCCCTTCTTCCTGGTTGTAAACGCGCAGGACATGGCGGTACACCAGGGTGCCGATGCGCTGCCAGGTTCTGGATACCTTTTCGGACTGCACTGTGGCGGCTTCCACCAGCAGGGGGGCGGATTGGTGCTTGCCATTCTTTGCGGCCGGACTGTCGCCCTCACCGGTGCAGGAAACCAGCAGCAAGGCCATGGCCAGGAGCGGCAGGCGGAAGGTCATGGTCTAGCCGACCGTTCCCTGGTATCTGTAATGTTTGACCTTGCGCTTGATATTCCTCTGCAGGACGACGGCTTCGGGTTTCCAGTCCAGGCCTTCCAGGGGAATCTCCGGGTAGAGGTCATTCAGGGCGACCAGGCGTTCGCCATCCTCGTCGTTGAGGTATTGGCGGAACCAGCGCACGCCTTCCACCAGAGTCATGATGTACATGCCATGGGCGACCCGGTCCGTGCGTTCCAGAACGATGATGCAGCCGTCGGGAAACTCCGGTTCCATGCTGTCTCCCAGCACCTGCAGGGCGAAAGGCTCGCTGTAACTGCAACCGGTCTGATCCAGTGATTCTTCCAGCGCCTGCTGTTCCTCTTTGCTATCATTCATGCGCTTCGCGTCAGGGACGGAAATCCCTGATTTTCAAGGGTTAATTCAGGGCTTCAGTATAGCATGGTTCATGGTCGGGGGGGCTCACCCCAGGTACACAAGGATCGTCGTGACTGGCACAACCTGCGGAATATGCTGCCTTTTCTCTGGGAGTTCCGTGGGCGGGCGGCCTTTGCCCTGCTGTGCCTGGTGCTTTCCAAGATGGCCAACGTCGGGGTTCCCCTGCTGCTCAAGGAGATCGTCGATGCCCTGGAGAACCGCCCCGAACAAGTGCTGGTTTTGCCCATAGGCCTGTTGCTGGGATATGGCGCCCTGAAACTGTCCGCCAGCCTGTTCAATGAGCTGCGCGACATCGTCTTCGCCAAGGTGCGTTACCGGGCCATGCGCCGCCTCTCCACCCGGGTGCTGGCGCATCTGCACCGTCTGTCCCTGCGCTATCACCTGGAACGCCAGACCGGTGGCATCAGCCGCGATCTGGAGCGGGGCACCCGTTCCGTGGCCCAGATCCTCAACTACATGGCTTTCAGCATTCTGCCGGTGCTGGTGGAGTTCCTGCTGGTGGGGGGCATACTGGTGACCCGGTATGATCCGGTGTTTACCCTGGTCACTTTCGGCACCGTGGTGGTCTATGCCCTGGTGACTTTCGCCATCACCGAGTGGCGCATGGATTTCCGTCATCACATGAACCAGCTGGACTCCGAGGCCAACAGCCAGGCCATGGACAGCCTCATCAACT
>JALVNE010000114.1 GCA_027026755.1 Sedimenticola sp.
TTAGACATCATGTTTTGACCTGCCCATCCTCAACCACGTGGGTTATGTTTGAGGATGGGAAATATTTCCCGACACAGAGCCATAATTGAGGAGGACAGGTCATGAAAGAGTTTAACGCAGAACAGATACGGGTAGAAAGCGCATCCGCACTGGAAACGATTCAGCAGTTTGCATCAGAAAACTACTACGCCGCGTATGTGGGGCTGGACGTCCACAAGGACACCATTGCCATCGCAGTCGCCTGGCCAGGCCGGGATGAGTCCGAGTACTGGGGAGAAATCAAACACACGCACAAGGCAGTAGAAAAGCTGATCGGGCAGTTGAGCGAGGCCTGCGGTGGGGCGCTGCTGTTGTTCTGTTATGAAGCCGGCCCCTGCGGATACGGCCTTCATCGTCAGATTGTAGAGAGTGGGCATGATTGCGACGTGGTGGCCCCTTCCCGGATTCCGAAGCGTCCGGGAGACCGAATCAAGACCGACCGGCGGGATGCCTTGAAACTGGCGCGTCTGCTGCGGGCGGGGGAGCTGACAGGCATCTGGGTTCCGGACGAGGAACAGGAGGCAATGCGGGATCTGTGCCGCGCCCGGGCCGACATGAAGAGCCAGGAGCGCAAGGCGCGCCAACAGCTGAATGCCTTCGTGCTGCGCCACGGCCACCACTGGCCATCGAACAAGGTTCGCTGGACGGCGACGCACTACAACTGGCTGGAAGGGCTCAAGTTTGCCCATGACTGGCAGCAAGTGGTGCTGCAGGAATACATCGATGCGGTCAAGGCGGCCAGTGAACGGGTGACAAGCATGACGGATCAGATGATGCGCGTCCTGCCCCAGTGGCGGATGGCGCCGATCGTCGATGCCCTGACTGCCCTGCGAGGCATTGACAAACTCTCCGCCATGACCTTGCTGGCGGAGCTGGGCGACATCAGCCGCTTCCAGTCGCCCCGCCAGCTGATGGCCTACCTGGGCCTGGTGCCCAGTGAGCACAGCTCAGGCGGGCGACGGCGCCAGGGGGCGATCACCCTCACCGGCAACAGCCATGCCCGGCGCACCCTGGTGGAGTCGGCCTGGAGCTACCGCTTCCCGGCGCGCCAGACGGCTCACCTCAAGCGCAAGGCGGCTGCCGCCTCGGCGGAGGCCAAGGCCATTGGCTGGAAGGCCCAGAAGCGCCTGTGCGGGCGCTACCGCACCCTCACACAGGCCGGCAAGAACACCAAACTGGTGTGCGTGGCCATCGCCCGTGAGTTGGCCGGCTTCATCTGGGACATCGTCTGCCAGGAAATGGCGAAAATGAAGGTGGCAACGCAGTAACCAGCACACCTGCAATCCACGACCCCAACCGACAAACAACCGAACAGGAGGAGAGACAGGCACGTTGACTCAGGGTATGCCGGGCCGGTGTGGAGAACCCTTGACCGGGTTAGACCGGCATCGGGTGGGATGATCCCAAAAGGGCGTTTCCCTCGATGATCCCTGCTATTAGAGAAAGGCCAGCTCCGCGACGTAGTGAAGTCCGGTGGTAACCAATCCACGTATATCAGCATGATCCACCGTCGCAGTCTGCCGGGCGTATCCTGAGCCAACGTGCTTGAAACAACGATGAACCGGAACGCACCAATCACAACCAGCGGGCTTATCCACCCTTTGCCCACCGCTACGCAACAGTTGAAGGGTTGCTTCGCCGTGGACAAAGCGTGGATAAGCCCTTGAGGCAAGACGAACCACTTGACAGGTCAAAACATATCA
>JALVNE010000115.1 GCA_027026755.1 Sedimenticola sp.
TTAACTGCCAGCGAGAGTGCGGCGGTTGAACAGCAGCTTCTGGCCAACGAGCTGGATCTGCTCTACGTGGCGCCGGAGCGGCTGTTGATGCCACGAATGCTGAATTTGCTGGAGCAGGCGCCGCTGGCGCTGTTCGCCATCGACGAGGCACACTGCGTATCCCAGTGGGGCCACGATTTCCGCCCGGAGTATATCCAGCTCTCCGTTCTGCACGAACGCTTTCCCCAGGTGCCGCGCATTGCGCTTACCGCCACCGCCGACGAGGTCACCCGCAACGATATTCTGCAACGGCTGGCGCTGCAGAGCGGCAAGGTGTTCATCAGTGGGTTCGACCGCCCGAATATTCGTTATCGAATTACGGAAAAACAGAATGCCCGCCAACAGCTGCTGCACTTTCTCGACAGTGAACATCAGAATCATGCCGGCATCGTCTATTGCCTCTCCCGCAGAAAGGTGGAAGAGACGGCGGCCTGGCTGGTAAGCAAGGGATGGAACGCCCTGCCGTATCACGCCGGTCTGCCTGCCGAGGTACGGCGGGAGAACCAGGCACGCTTTCTTGCCGGGGAGAGCATTGTCATGGTGGCCACCATCGCCTTCGGCATGGGGATCGACAAACCGGATGTGCGCTTCGTGGCCCACCTGGATCTCCCGAAGAGTCTGGAGTCGTACTATCAGGAGACCGGACGCGCCGGACGGGACGGCCTGCCCGCCAACGCCTGGATGGCCTACGGTCTGCAGGATGTGATCATGCTGCGCCAGATGCTGGAGTCCTCCCAGGCCGACGAAGCCCAGAAGCGCATCGAGCGGCAGAAGCTGGAGGCCATGCTGGGTCTGTGCGAAGTTACCCACTGCCGCCGCCAGGTGCTGCTGGCCTACTTTGGTGATCGGCTGGAGCAGCCCTGCGGCAACTGTGACAACTGCCTGGAGCCGCCGGAAACCTGGGACGGAACGGAGGCGGCGCGCAAAGCGCTCTCCTGTGTCTACCGCACCGGCCAGCGCTTTGGCGTCAACTATCTGATCGATGTTCTGCTCGGCAAGGAGAACGAGCGAATCCAGCGCTTCGGCCACCACCGGATCAGCACCTGGGGAATTGGCACAGAGCTGGATATCAGCCAGTGGCGATCGGTTTTCCGGCAGCTGGTGGCGCTGGGCTATATCACGGTGGATATGGAGGGGCACGGCTCGCTGCGCCTGACCGACCTGTGCCGCCCGCTACTGCGTGGTGAACAGCAGCTCAAGCTTCGCAAGGAACGAAAAAAAGAGAAAAAAAGCACCGCCGGCCGGGAACGGAAACAGTTTGTCAGCGATGCGGATACCCAGCTTTGGGAGGCGCTTCGTCAACGGCGCAAAGAGCTGGCCGAACAGCAGGGGGTACCACCCTATGTGGTGTTTCACGATGCCACGCTGATGGAGATGGTCGAGCTGCGTCCCCAAACCCTGACCACGTTCAGCCGGATCGCCGGCGTTGGTCAACACAAGCTGGAGCAGTACGGTGAAGATTTTATTGCGCTGATCCGCGACCATGGCGGCGATGAGCGGACGGCATCTCCTTCCGATACCGCACAGGAGACGCTGCGGCTGTTCCGCGAAGGAATGGAAGTAGCACAGATTGCAAAACAGCGGGATCTGCAACCGCAGACCATCCGTAACCACCTGGCCGAGGCGATTGCCGCCGGCCGGATCGAACTGGATGAGGTGGTGACCCTGAAGCGCACGGAGCTGGAGGAGATCC
>JALVNE010000116.1 GCA_027026755.1 Sedimenticola sp.
CCAGTTGCCGGGCCAGGATCAGGCGCGCCTGGTACTGGCGGGCTTCATGGGACCAGTCCAGGCAGTCCAGGCCCTTGTCCGCCACGGCCTGGAGCAGGCAGCGGCTGACAGCCGCATCATCATCGGCAGGAATCTCCACGGCATCCAGTTCCACGGCCCCCAGGGCAACCACCCGGCGTACCCTCACCCGCTCTGCCCGGGCGTCCCAGGCCAGCGCCTGCCTTTCTTCCAGATGTTCCCCATGCACGGCCCGCAGCTCGGTTTCATCCAAAGCCATGGCCAGCCAGATACACCCTTCCCGGCTGCCAGCATCCATTTGCGCCACGGCCAGAAATTCTGCTACCGACAGACCGTCGTCCCGGGGCAGCACGGCACCCTTGCCGGAGGTCATGAGATAACGGCCATCCCCACCAGGCCGGCGGCGCGCCACCCGCTCCGGGTAGGCCAGGGACAGCAGGGCGGCTGAGGACAGGGCCGGCTCCGGCCGGGGCAGCCCCCGGCACTGACGCTGCAGGCGGTCACTGAGTTTCACGATGCGGCGGCAGGCACCAGGATCCACCTGCGCCGGCAGCTTCTGTCCTGCGCGCAGGACTTTCAGCGCTTCCAGGCGCAGGCCAAGATCCGCAGGCCGCGCTTCTCCCTGACGCAAACGCCAGGGATCCCGTTCGGACAGGAGGGCCGCCATATCCGCCGCCTGGACACTGCCCCTGCCATGCACCAGCAGATGTGCCAGACGGGGATGCAGTCCAAGCTTCGCCAGCTGCCGCCCATGGGCGGTGATGCGTCCATTCTCATCCAGAGCGTCGAGGAGGCGCAGCAAATCCACTGCCTGTGCCCAGGCCGCCGCCGGCGGCGGATCCAGCCAGGCAAGGTCGGAAGCCTGCTTCACTCCCCACAGGGCCAGCTCCAGTACCAGGGGCGCCAGATCCGCCTGCAGGATTTCCGCCGGGCGCTGTGCCGGGCGGCGCTGAAATTCCTGTTCCGTGAAAGCCCGGTAGCAGTACCCCGGCCCCAGCCTCCCTGCCCGGCCGGCCCGCTGAATGGCGGAAGCCTGGGACACCGGCAACAGCTGCAGTCGGCTCAGACCGCTGTCGGGATCGAACAGGGGCTTGCGGCTCAGACCGCTGTCCACCACGGTGGTGATGCCTTCGATGGTCAGGCTGGTTTCCGCCACGTCCGTGGCCAGCACCACCCGCCGGGGATGATCGGGAGAAGGACGCAACACCAGGTTCTGGATGGCGGCCTCCATCTCGCCATGGAGCGGCAGGATGTCCAGCCCGGGGAGCGCGGTGGACAGCTGCTCCTCCAGGCGCAGGATCTCGCCCTTGCCCGGCAGGAAGACCAGCACATCTCCGCTTGTTTCCCTGACCGCGTGCCGCACCAGGGAGGCCACAGCCGGCAATACCTCCCGGCCGGCGGAACGCTCCAGATGCTCGATTTCCACGGGAAACAGGCCGCCATCCGATTGAACCACCTCGCCCCCGATGAGAGCGGCCACGGCCTGGGCATCCATGGTGGCCGACATGACCAGCAGGCGCAGATCGTCCCGCAGGGCCTTGCACACGTCCAGACAAAGGGCCAGACCAAGATCCGCCTGCAGGGAGCGCTCATGAAACTCGTCGAAGATCACCAGGCCCACGCCGGAAAGTTCCGGGTCTTGCTGCAGCCGCCGCGTCAGCAGCCCTTCGGTGAGCACTTCGATACGGCTGTCCGGGCCGATGCGCCTGTCCAGGCGGACCTGGTAACCCACGGTCTGGCCCGTCTCCTCTCCCAGAGATTCCGCCATGAAGGCCGCCGCCATGCGCGCTGCCGGGCGGCGGGGTTCGAGCATGAGAATCTTTTTGCCCGCCAGCCAGGGTTCGTCCAGCAGGGCCAGGGGTGCGCGGGTGGTCTTGCCGGACCCCGGCGGCGAGGTCAGAACCCCGTGCCCCCGGGACAGCACCTGGCGCAGGCGCGGCAGTATCTGTTCGACGGGAAGCTCCATGGCCGGGCATCATACCACCGCTGGGGCACTGGCATTTGTCCACCCGGGCGCCTTGACCTGAATCCAGGCCCCACACTGGCCAAGTTGCTAGAATTCGTGCTTTTCGATCAGCACTGAACGCATTTCCTTGAGTCCCGGCCAGTACAGATCAGCATCCTTCACAGCCAGAAGCCGCTTGCTGGCCGGGCTGGCATTGCTCATGCTGCTGCTCCAGGGCTGCGAACAGCCGCCGCTGCTGGAAAGGCTGCAGCACAGGGGCACACTGCATGTGGCCACCGTGGCCGGCCCCCTGAGCTGCTACCTGGGCGAGGAAGGCCCGGCGGGGCTGGAATACGAACTGGTGCGCGCCTTTGCCCGGGAACTGGGGCTGTCTCCCCGCTTCACCGTCTATCCAAACCGTCTCAGCGCCATGAAGGCGGTACAAAGGGGAAAGGAAGACATGGCCGCAGGCTTCATCATTCCTGCCAGCCTGAGCACCGATGCCTACTATGCCTCGGCTGCGCTGGCACAGGTACAGCCACGTTTTGCGCACTTCATGAACTACAGGCGTTTCAATCCGGACAACGGAGCGACCGCCAGCATCGTGATCCCGGAAGGAGGCTATGCCGAGGTCCTGCTCAGGACAAGAGGGCTCAACCCCCATCGGCTGGAAGACGCCGCCGAGGAGGCGGTGCTCGCCCTGGTGGACATGGGCCTTTTCCACTACACCCTGACCAATGACGCCCAGCTCCAGGCCCATGCCAATTTCATGCCCCGTGTGATGCCCGGCAATGCCCTGGGCTCCCCCCTGGGGGTACGCTGGCTGTTTCCCCGCTTCTATGACAGCAGCCTGCGTGATCGCGCCAATGAATTCCTGCGCCGTCAGGCCGACAGCGGCTTTCTCCAGGAGCTGCGTGACAGATATGTGGAAAAACTGCCCTCCCGGGATTTCGTCACCCGCCGGGATTTCTGGAAACATGTGCGGGAGCGTCTGCCAAAGTACGAGAACCTGTTCCGCCAGGCTGGCAGGGAAACCGGCATAGACTGGCGGCTGCTGGCGGCCATTGGCTACCAGGAATCCCACTGGGAAGAAAAGGCAAAGTCACCCACGGGGGTGCGTGGCATCATGATGCTCACCCAGGATACCGCCCGGCAACAGCGGATCAGTAATCGCATAGATCCCCAACAGAGCATTCTTGGCGGCGCCCGCCACTTGCTGTGGATGGAAAAGCGCATTCCCAACCACATCCAGGGCGAGGATCTGCTGTGGTTCACCCTGGCCAGCTACAATATCGGCTACGGCCACCTTGAAGACGCCCGCATTCTCACCGAACATCAGGGAGGAAACCCGGACAGCTGGGAAGACGTAAAAAAGCGCCTGCCCCTGTTGAGCAAAGAACAATATTACCGCACCGTCAAACACGGCAAGGCGCGGGGCGGGGAGCCCGTGACCTATGTGGAAAACATCCGTTACTACTACCGGCTGTTGGTGTACTGGGACAACGCCGAACGGGGACTGGACTGCACCAGCAAAACGGCTCAGCGGCGCCTGGCCCTGAAGAACTGACGCAGCAGCTCGGCACTCTCATCCGCCAGCAATCCGCCCTCGGCTTCCGTCACATGGTTGAAACGCTGGTCGGACGGCAGCAGGTCGAAGACACTTCCCGCCGCACCACTGCGCGGATCACTGGCAGCATAGATCACCTTTCCCACCCGGGCATGCACCATGGCCCCGGCGCACATGGGACAGGGTTCCAGCGTGACATACAAAGTGGTGTCCGTGAGCCGGTAGTTTTGCAGACGTTGCCCGGCATCACGCAGGGCCATGATCTCGGCATGGGCGCTGGGGTCGTGCCGGCCTATGGGCTGGTTCCAGCCTTCACCGACGATCTCATTCCCAAGCACCAGCACTGCACCCACGGGAACTTCCCCATGAGACTCTGCCTTGCGAGCCAGCTGCAGAGCCCGTTGCATAAATTTTTCGTCCAGCTTCATACGCCCGGCTGCTTCATATCATTGACCCGGCGACCAAGGCCGTCGTCCTCAGCCGCCCCCCGATACAACCTGCTCTTCCCCAATTCACCATGTGCTTCTGCCAGATCCGCCAGGCGGTAGAGCATTTCGCTCAGTCCCTCACATTGCCAGTGCTTTTTTGCTATTCCCTTGGCGAGAAGCTCCGCCTCCCGATAGGCGCCTATACCAATAAACCAGTCCAACAGATCGCACACCAGTTGCCGATTCAGTCTCGGTGCGGGCCTGGCATGCTTGAAGTAGGCACGAAAAACCTCCTTGCGCAGTTCTTTGTCGGCACTGTCAAGCACCGGGCGTGACAGCAGACGCTGGCTCACACGATGAAAAACGTCTCCCTGGGCATCGATCCTCGCCGCCTCATGTAACAACATCATGACCGGGACATTCTCCGGCTGCTCCGCATGCAGTTGCGACAATACAGGCAAGGCCCGGCGATATTCAAGACGGTCACACAGGCTTTGCGCCCGCTCGAGTCGTTGGCAGAAATCCGCTGTGCCCAGACCCGACTCATCATTTTCCTGGATCATGGGAAAATGCAGCAAGCGCATCACGGATGCCACCATTGCCCCGGTAAGCAAACCACCCAGATGGGCGAAGTAGTTTATGTAGGAATCTGGATAGACCAATATGTAGAATATTTCATTGCCTATCCATAACGGCAGCAATGCAATTGCCGGCAATGATACATAATCAAAATAAACGAATACAAAGTAAAAAAACCGGATACGCTTCTTCCAGTAAAGCACCGTGTACATCCCCATCAACCCGGCCACGGCACCCGATGCGCCGATACTTGGAGTAAAATCATTGGCCCTGAAAACAAAATCGAAACCCGCGGAACCAAGACCAACCAGGAGATAGCAGATCAGGAAGGCAACATGCCCTATGGCGCCTTCAACCAGAAACCCCACCGCCAGCAGAAATATCATGTTTCCAAGAAGGTGCATGACACCCCCATGCAGGAACATATGGCCCAGCAGGCTGTCCCAGCGGGGAAGCGCTGTTCGCAACCCCCAATTGATATACACTACTTTGGACAGCAGCCGATCGAACTGTTCTCGCTTTTTCTTCCAATCTGGATATTCAGCGTTGTCTGGCGTGATCACCTGATCAGACAACAGCTTCTTCATGTATCCATCATCCTGGACGATAAGGGAATACTGCAAGTAGGCATCAGACTCTTTGGGCAGCGGCTCCGCCTCAGCAGGATGATGTTGGGATATGTATTTCAGATAATATTTCCATTCAATATCGCCCAGCCCTGACTCGGCATAATAATCCATGGCCTGCACATAGCGCTGGTCATCGCCGGACTGCCAGAGGAAATAGCACAAAATGTTGATCAGGATAATGCCAAAGGTGACAACAGGAACGTTGTGCCACTCCAACTTCCTGTCCAGCGGAATAATGATCATGAGGTATCACCCTGAAGCACATGGAGATAGGCTTGGACATCCGCCATTACCGGATGTTGGGGGTAATGCTCCAGCAGAAAATTCAGTGTCCTGATTGCCAGCTCATCCTTGTTCAGAGACTCGCTCAGGGTTCTCGCCATCAAAAAGTAGGCATGGGGAACGAAATCACTACGAGGAAAGCGCTTATGCAGGCCATTCAGCAGCTGTACCATCTGCTTGTGTTTCCCTGCGCGGGTCAACGCCTGTGCCAACCGATAGTAAGCTTCGGCATCTTCCGGAAGGCATGAAACCTGAAGAGAAAGACAATCCAGATAGATTTCCGCAGCCTGGGCATTTCGGCCTGTGCGCAACAACAGTTGCAGATAGGCATTTGCATGGGCCGCGAGCTTGTCTTTACGCTTCTCCAGCAGGCACAGGGAATGCAGGCGCTGGTGAGCATCCAGGTCATCAGGGTATTCCTCGACCAATTGTTCCAACTCGGCAATGGCCGCTTCCACGTTGCCGATTTCCATCATGTTCTGATAGTGCCGGAACCGTTGATCGGCTGTCTCCTCCTCGTCTTCTTCCACGGGTTGCCCCACCAACTCGTGATTCTGATACAGTATATATCCCATGATATGAAAGGTGAGGATGGTGAAATAGCCGCTCACAAAATAGTAAAACCCCCAGTGAAGCCCTCCCGCCAGCAGCTGGGTCGCATTCGAACGTGCTGCCTGCAGAACAAATATCAGGCCGTAGAGCGCCAGATAAGACCACCCTATACGCACCACCAGATGCCATAAAATGGCCGGATTGAGCGCATCGACGAAGGATTCATTCAACGCCAATACCATGATCGATGCCGGCGCCAGCAGCAGCCCGATGAAAACAAACAAGGCGGCCAATGTCTCCCAGCCGTGGGCATACAGATAGCCTGCGATGAATACATAGGCCAAAATCAGTCCGTAGAATTTGAACGGTAGATCATAGTCACCGGCAATCGTCTGTGAATTCAGCGCCGGCGGCTCCATATTGCCACGGGACGTTTGCTGCAACACCACAAAGGAATACTTGAACAACATGGCATTCAGAATGACGGAAGCGGCAAAGCCCAAAAAGCCGCTATTGAATAGCGTCAACAACACGGATATTCCAGTCACCAACAACAGGGGCTGGCTGCGGAAACCATATTTGAATACCTGGGAAAAATTCTGCCAAATGGGTGTCGGTGTCTTTGCCATGGTATAAGCCGCGCTCTGGGTAATGCACTAAATGATGCCGGATGTATGGTACCGACACACTGCCCAACAACACAGGTCGAGCTTCATCAGTAACGGCCCATCACTTTCTCAGAAGAGTCTAATAATCACTATAAGCAGCAATCCAACGACGGCGCCGAACACATAGGGGTGCTTGACGATAAAAAACAGTACTGACCGTTTCTTGCCGAAATAGAAGGTGTTGCCGGAGCGCTGGCGTAACTTCTCGACGGCTGCTTCATAGGCCTTGAAATCGGCTTCTTTCACCATACGCCGCAGTGGGCTGATCCGGGATGAAAAAACAATATCCTTCCCTTTGCTTTCGATCCAGTCGTCATAGCTGAACCAGGGGGTGCCGTAGTGCACCTTGTCTTCTGCCGGCACGGACCAGCGATAGCTGACGCGAATCTGATGTTCCAGAGAGCCTTCCAGGTCGATACGGACCGGATGGGGAGGCTTGGGAGGCAGCAGAAATTCCGTGTAGAACTCGGTGGTCACATTGATCCGGCCGTCATCGCTCTGAGGCGGTGACAGAATACGGTAACGTTCAAGAGTCGATAAGGTATTGTTTACTACATCGTCTGCCTCGACACGAATCGGCACCTGGATTTCCAGTTCCAGGTCTGTCACCAGGCGGGCAGTTTCGAGAAAATCTTTCTCCAGCTGGCTTCTTACGCTCGACTGAAAATAGAACCGCATATTGTCGGCCCGATGGAAGCGATAATGGCGTCGGATCTCGAGAAAATAGTCCTGGGGATCGGCGGAGGAAAAATCAAAATGATGCCGCAGGCTGTAAACCATGCGTGACAAATCCCAGGGTATCGCACAGAGGTCTTCGCCCCCGGCGGTGATGGGCAGCCCGAAAGCATAGTCGAGCTGAGCCCGGTGCTCCAGGTCGCCCCCCTGTTTCTTGATGGTGGGGTCGATGAACCAGTCCCTGTCATCATACCGGACTCTCAGGATCATATGATCGAAATGGTACAGGGAGGGCGCCAGATGCTGCAGTTTCTTCCCCAGGTCACTGGCCACCAGCACCAGGCTCGCCTCCACGCCGATATTCTGGAGCAGCGCGCGCAGCAGATTGGATTTGTCCTTGCAGTCCCCCGAACGCTTCCTCAGTACCTGTGCCGGTGGGCGCGGGGTATGAGAAAAGATGCCTTCACTCTCACCCTTGTAACGTATCTGGTTCTGCACGAAATCGATCACTGACAGGATTCGGTGCTGCAGGTCTTGCGAATCCCCGTAGATTGCAGGGTCCACGCCCTCCACGACATCCTGCAGTACCCCTTTGCCTTTGTAGCTGGACCACAGATAGGCTGACAGACCTGGCCAGTCGCTGTCGGTCACCGCCAGCAGATAATCCGGCCAGAACCATTTGGGGGCGGAATCATCTATTTGTGCAATGGGCGTATGGTCGCTCTGCTGCTCCAGGGTTTCCCCGGTCTCCACATAGCGCTCATCGGTGGTGAAGCCTTGATTTCGATAATGACACTCCTGCAGCCTCAGCCGCTGGCCGGAACGGTTCAGGATGCGCAGATGCCGATGCTGTACGGGACAGGCCCAGGACAACAGGTGACGCGCATAGTAATGCCGGCCTTGCAGCGGGTGGTCACTGACCGTGGTGATCTCGGTGAAGGCATAGTCGATCACATCGCCACAACGCAGATCATCGATTGAAATCGACACCGTATGGCGTCGGTTGGTGATGTGCTGTTCCAGGGACGCCTCCCGCTGCAGCACGCGGATGTTGTCTTTATCGAGGGCATCGATGCTTTCACCATCACGAAGGATCTTGAGGTGGTGTAGACGCAGATGCTGATGATCCGAATCCAGTTCATGCACGAGCAGGGAGGCATCCTCCAGGCGGGACGCGTCCAGGACATGCTCCAGGGTGTGGCGGTAACGCTGTATGCCCCGAGCAGAAACCAGATCCTGATCATCCACCAGGAGGAAATAAAATGGGGCTTCGGGCAGCGATGCCGGCAGTTCAGCATTGCGGGTCACCACCCAGTTCCCGGGCGGGGCGATCAGGTACTGATCCATGTTTATGACATCCTCAAGGCAGCCATTTCGTTGGGTACGCCGCGCTTTGCCCAACCGACCACATCATGAGCTGGGTGAATACGCACTGCCATTACACCATGTCTCCCGCAGCTTGGGCAAAGGAGCAATAGTGACATGCCTCAAGGTTTTGTTGGGCACGCTGCGCTTTGCCCAAGCTACCGACTGTATGGTGGACGCCTGTTGCCGCAGCCGGCCGCCTAAGCGAAAACCCTCTCCCGCGACGGCAGCCCGGTCGCCGGGTTAATCGCGGCAATCATCCGGAGCGAACTCTCCCTGCGCGAGTTCCGGGTGACGCTCGAACAGGGTGTCAATCATCGCCCGCCCGAGCATGCGATGGGCTTCGAACTGCATCTCACTGAAAAACTGGTCGCCGGTGGACTGCTGTGGAAAGCCCGGCTGACGCTGGCGGAACTTCAGCAACGCCGCCTCGTCGCTGGCGACAAGCGAGGATTTCAGTACCACCAGGTATCCGGTTGTCTCGGGAAGTTCCTGTACTCCCGATTCTCCACTTTCCCGGGCAGGATAGTGGATTCGTCCAATGGCGAAATGGCTGGGCAGGAAGCCTTGCTTGTCCGGCTGCATTGCCTTCAGATCGATATCGATCTGCACGCCCAGGTCGATCCGGGCGAAACGTATGGCGTTCAGCAAGGAGGCAAAGCTGTACTCCGGATCGTACTCTGCATCGACCACCAGGATCAGCCGGCAACGGCGTTGCAGCAACGGCACGATGCCCAGATTGTCGCCCGTATGACCGCCATCGGAGAGATGCACGAGTCGACTCCGGGCATCGCTGAGGCCGAGGGCCTCCATCAGCAGATACTTGGGCCAGAACACCCAGTTCTCCCGGCGTGCGGCATAACGCCCGTTTCGAAAAGCCGGGTTTTCCATCCATTGCCCGAGGCGGATGTTGAACAGGGTCGCGGCGAACGACTGCGCCAGAAAGCTCTTGCCACCAATCGCCGAATCCGCCGCTGCGCCGGAAATCGTCATCGCCCGCGCGACCTTCGTCATGCCACTGCGATAGAAACCGCTATCGACATAGCCGGTCACGCGTGAGCCACAATAGACGGGAAGAAAGCTTTGCAGCTTTCGACAAGGGCTTGCCACTGCCAGCATGCTACAAAGTGCCCCAGGAACAACCACCCCAGGGAACGAGGAGGGATCACTCGACCGGGATCGTCACTGTGACCCGCCGGTTCAGCGCCCGGCCCTCGGGGTTGTCACTGCCATCCGCATTGACATTCGGCGCCACCGGTTTCGTTTCACCCCAGCCCCTGACCAGGAACCTTTGCGGGGAGAAACCGAAATGGCTCACCAGCCATTCCTTCACCGCCCTGGCCCGCCGTTCCGACAGCTTTTGGTTGTATTCCGCCGTTCCCTTGGAATCGGTATGACCTTCAATGAGCACTTTACCTTTTCCTTTCGATCGGATGACAAGGGCAAGCTTGGCCAGGCTCGCCCCGGCCTCGGGCCTGATCTCCGCCTTGTCGAAATCGAAGAGCACGTCGCCCTTGAGATCCACTACCACGGCGGTATCGGTCTGCCGCGCCCCAAGGTCGGACATGGCCTCCTGCAGCGAAACGACCTCCCCCTGAATGGTATCGCCAGTCCCCTGGATCTCGCTGCCTAGGCCCACGATCCCAACCCCCGGAGCCGTTGGCAGACGGGCATTGTCTGAGCCCTGGTTCTCACTGCCCAACCCCACGATGCCGACGCTCACCGACTCGATCCCAGCGGATTCGCCTGGCAAGGCAACAGAAACGACCCGAGGTCCATTCGGTCCGGTGCGGCGAACGGCCCGTTCCGCTTCTTCCTGCGCCCGCTCGAAATCTTCAGGGGCTTTCCACTCGTCTGCCGATGCATCCGGCAACAACGCGACGGATGCCGGGAACAACAGCATCGCGCAGAAGACTCGTTTCACTTACCGAGCTCCACGTCGAAAGGCGCCGCCTCCGGCACCTGGAACTCGATCTCATCGACCCCTTCCGGGGGCGCGGGAAACTTGAACCACAGCACCTTCACCGGGTGATCCTCATCGAGAAGCAGCGCCGGCATCTTTCCCTGCTTCGAGCGCTTCGCCAATGTCTCCTGGTCCATGGGTTCGGCGATGTAGTCTCCTGCCACGGGTGATGCCAGCCAGCGCCCCTCCTTGTCCTTGAGCACATAATAGCGCTTGCCGTCGGCGATGTAGAAGACACTGCCCACCTTGAATTTTATCGGAATATTCCTTCCTTTTAGCTCCTGCATTCTGGAAAAGTCCACTTTTTCCCTTTCTTCCGGCGTGGTTGCTTCCCAGGGGTGGACATAGCGCACGGCCAGGGTGAGCACGCCGTTGCGCACCTTGGCCTTGACCAGTTGCACCTTGGAACCGCCCGGCCCGTACTGTTCGTCCAGGACTTTCTGGGCCATGGCCAGGCCGGAAAAGGAAATAAGAGTGGCAACCAGTCCTGCAATGAATAACCTTCTGTTCATTTTATCTGCTCCTTGTGATGTGAATGCTGCCTGGGGTCTCACAAGCAAGGCGCAGGTATCATTCATCTGGCTACCTGACGATGCATGTTCAACCCGGCTGCGCCTGTTTTCCACAACGCTGCCTGCGGGCGCGCACGAAACGACCGATCCTCGATGCAATCAGAAATCCCGGGCATCCGCCCTGTCTGCCTGGCCAAAAGAACAGCCGCTGCCAACATCGAACGGTTTGCCCGCGAAGAACCCTGAATTCATGTCAGAGCTTCCGTGCATGATTTAGAGAATAGGCGCCCTGCTTCAGTAAGTCCAGTCGATGTGGACCGAGAACGGCATGTCTTTGAATCCCGCCCCACCAGGCTCATCGATGATCTGCCAGAAAAATGCCTGGTCAGGCCGGCGACGTCGGTTACGAGCAACCATCCCATACTGGCCCCTGGCGCCAAATAATAGGAATTAGGACACCCAGATATTACTTCCCACATGTTACTCCATGATTTCACCATCACGAAGGATCTTGAGGTGGTGAAGGCGCAGATACTGATAATCCGATCCAACTCATACACGAGCAGCGAGGCATACTTCAGGCAACACGCGTTCAGGACAGGCTTCAAGATGTGCAAAAAGAAAGATTGGGGGGGGGCCTGCACTTTGTCCCACCTGCTACCTGTCACTCCCACTCTATGGTAGCGGGGGGTTTGGAAGAAATGTCATAGGCCACCCGGGACACGCCGCTCACTTCGTTGATGATGCGGCTGGATACTTTTTCCAGAAATTCCCAGGGCAGATGGCCGATGTGGGCCGTCATGAAGTCCACAGTCTTCACCGCGCGCAGGGTGATGACGTATTCATAGCGCCGGGCATCCCCCACCACGCCCACGGATCTCACCGGCAGGAACACGGCAAAGGCCTGGCTGACTTCGTCGTAGAGCTTGAAGTTGTACAGCTCCTCGATGTAGATGTGATCCGCCTGGCGCAGGATGTCGGCGTATTCCTTTCTCACCTCGCCGAGAATGCGCACCCCAAGACCCGGGCCGGGGAAAGGATGGCGATAGACCATTTCCGAGGGCAGGCCCAGTTTGACGCCGATCTCGCGCACTTCGTCCTTGAACAGTTCCTTGAGAGGCTCCACCAGTTCCAGTTTCATATAGTCCGGCAGGCCGCCCACGTTGTGATGGGATTTTATGACATGAGCCTTGCCGGACTTGGCCCCGGCGGACTCGATGACATCCGGGTAGATGGTGCCCTGGGCGAGGAAATCCACGTCTTTGATCTTGGCCGCCTCTTCCTCGAAGATGTCGATGAACATGTTGCCGATGATCTTGCGTTTCTTTTCCGGGTCTGTCTCGCCTTTCAGGGCCTCCAGAAAGCGGTCTTCGGCATCCACGCGAATGACCTTCACCCCCATGTGCCGGGCAAAGGTGGCCATGACCTGGTCGCCCTCATGCAGACGCAGCAGGCCATTGTCCACGAAAATGCAGGTGAGGCGGTCGCCGATGGCCCGGTGCAGCAGCGCCGCCACCACGGAAGAATCCACACCGCCGGAAAGGCCCAGCAACACTTTGCCTTCGCCCACCTGCTCGCGGATGGCGGCGATGCTGTCCTCGATGATGTTGTCCGGCGTCCACAGCGACTCACAGCCGCAGATCTCGTGCAGGAAACGGCCGATGATGCGTTTGCCCTGGGTGGTGTGGGTCACCTCCGGGTGGAATTGCAGGCCGTAGAAGGCCCGGCTCTCGTCAGCAATGCCCGCCAGGGGGGCGTTGTTGGTTTCGGCGATGACCGAGAAGCCCGGCGGCAGCACTTCCACCCGGTCCCCATGGCTCATCCACACGTCCAGCAGGCCATAGCCTTCCTCGCTGACATGGTCTTCGATGTCCCGCAGCAATTTGGAATGGCCGCGGGCGCGCACCTGGGCATAACCGTATTCATGCTTGGCAGAGCTGGCCACTTCGCCGCCGAGCTGGGCGGCCATGGTCTGCATGCCGTAGCAGATGCCCAGCACCGGCACCCCCATGTTGAACACCAGCTCCGGCGCCCGGGGCGGGTTGTCGCCAGTGACCGTCTCCGGGCCGCCGGACAGGATGATGCCACGGGGCTTCTGGCTGCTCAGGGCGTCCTCGCAGTTGTCCCAGGGCCAGATCTCGCAATACACCCCGGCCTCGCGCACCCGGCGGGCGATGAGCTGGGTGTACTGGGAGCCGAAATCGACGATGATGATGCGGTGGTCGTGGATGTTTGCTGTCATGACAATAAGCCGTCTGGCCGGGCTTGCGCCCGATGGTGGATGGTTGTCGGGCTGAAGCCCGACCTACAAAAGCATCAGTCCCGGCGGTAGTTGGGCGCTTCCTTGGTGATCTGCACGTCATGGACATGGGATTCGCGCATGCCCGCGCCGGTGACGCGGACGAACTCGGGCTTGGTGCGCATCTCGTCGATGGTGGCGCAGCCGGTGTAGCCCATGCTGGCGCGCACGCCGCCCATGAGCTGGGTGATGACATTCACCAAGGGGCCTTTGTAAGGCACCCGGCCCTCGATGCCCTCGGGGACCAGCTTCTCGGCATCCTTGGTGTCTTCCTGGAAATAACGGTCGGAAGAGCCATGACGGGAAGCCATGGCGCCCAGGGAGCCCATGCCCCGGTAGGACTTGTAGGAGCGCCCCTGGAAGATCTCCACTTCGCCGGGAGACTCGTCGGTGCCGCCGAACAGGCCGCCCACCATGACGGAATGGGCGCCGGCGGCGATGACCTTGGCGATATCGCCGGAATAACGCAGGCCGCCGTCGGCGATGACCGGCACGCCGCTGTCCTTGAGGGCTTCGGCCACATTGGCCACGGCCGTGACCTGGGGCATGCCCACGCCAGCCACGATGCGCGTGGTGCAGATGGAGCCCGGCCCTATGCCCACCTTCACCGCGTCGGCGCCGGCCTTGACCAGGTCCAGAGCCGCGGCGCCGGTGGCGATGTTGCCGCCGATGACCTGCAGGTCAGGGAAATGCTTTTTCACCCAGGCCACCCGGTCCAGCACGCCCTTGGAATGCCCATGGGCCGTGTCCACCACGATGACGTCCACCTCGGCTTCCACCAGGGCGGCGACCCGCTCGTCCGTGCCCTCGCCCACGCCCACGGCGGCGCCTACCCGCAGGCGCTCCTTGTCGTCACGGCAGGCGTCGGGGTAATCCTTGGCCTTCTGGATATCCTTCACGGTAATCATGCCGCGCAGTTCGAAGGCGTCGTTGACCACCAGAATCTTCTCGATGCGGTGTTCGCCCAGCTTGGCGATGACTTCTTCCCTGGGCGCGCCCTCCTTGACCGTGACCAGGCGCTCCCTGGGGGTCATGATGGAGGACACCGGCTCGTCGCGGCGGGTTTCGAAGCGCAGGTCGCGGGCGGTGACGATGCCCTTGAGATCCTTGCCGTCCACCACGGGCACACCGGAGATGCGGTTGGCCCGGGTCAGTTCCATGACATCGGCAATGCTGGTGTCCGGGGACACGGTGATGGGATCGACGATGATGCCACTCTCGTAGCGCTTGACCTTGCGCACCTGGGCGGCCTGGTCCTCGGCGGTCATGTTCTTGTGGATGATGCCGATGCCGCCGTACAGGGCCATGGCGATGGCCAGGCGGGCCTCTGTAACAGTATCCATGGCGGCGGACACCAGGGGAATGTTCAGGCTGATGCCGCGGCTGAGCTGTGTCTTCAGGGAAACATCCTTGGGCAGCACCTCGGAACGGGCGGGAACCAGCAGTACATCGTCAAAAGTCAGGGCTTCCTGGGTCTGGGAAAATCGCATATCAACAATACCGGGCTAGTGTCTGGAACAGGAGAATCCTGCTTAAGCGGGCAATTATATAAAATTTCCCGTTGGCACGCTAAACTGACGGACTGTTTTCGAGGATATTTTCCGCCATGACCGACAACCTCAGCCGCGACATCTGGTCCGTCTCCCGCCTCAACGGGGAAATCCGCGCCGTGCTGGAAGGCAGCTTCCCCCTGCTCTGGGTGGAAGGCGAGATCTCCAACCTGGCCACCCCCCGTTCCGGGCACAGCTATTTCTCCCTCAAGGACGAGCATGCCCAGGTGCGCTGCGCCCTGTTCCGCAACAAGCGCATGCTGTTGCGCTTCCAGCCCAAGGATGGTGACCGGGTACTGGTGCGGGCGCGCGTCAGCCTGTATGAAGCCCGGGGCGACTTCCAGCTCATCATCGAACACATGGAGCCCGCCGGCGCGGGCGCCCTGCAGCGGGCCTTCGAGGAACTCAAGGCCAGGCTGGAAGCCGAGGGCCTGTTCGACACCCGGCGCAAGCAGCCCCTGCCGGCCTTTCCCCGCTGCATCGGGGTGGTCACCTCCCCCACCGGCGCTGCCGTCCGGGACATACTGCAGGTGCTGAAACGGCGCTTTCCAGGACTGCCGGTCATCATCTATCCCACCCTGGTACAGGGCGAAGACGCCGCCAGGGAGATTGCCGCCACCCTGAAACTGGCCGACCGGCGTGGCGACTGCGACCTGCTCATCCTGGCCCGGGGCGGCGGTTCCCTGGAGGACCTGTGGGCCTTCAACGACGAAGCCCTGGCCCGCACCATCGCGGAACTGGAAACGCCCCTCATCTCCGCCATCGGCCACGAAGTGGATTTCACCATCGCCGATTTCGTCGCCGACCGCCGCGCCCCAACCCCTTCCGCCGCCGCCGAACTGGCCACCCCTGACAGCGAGCAACTGCAGCACCAGCTCGACGTACTGGAAGGCCGGCTGCAGCGGGCCATGCAGCGGCTGCTGACGGAAAAACGCCAACACCTGGAACAGCATCTTCACCGCCTGCGCCTGCTCCATCCTGTGCGACGCATACACGAACAGCAGCAGCGCCTGGACGAGCTGGGCATGAGAATGGAAGCCGCCATGAAAAACCGGCTGGCCCAACACCGGCAGGTACTTGGGGAACTGCAATCCCGGCTGCGCCTGCTCTCCCCCGCCCAGCGCCTGAAGACCCTGGGCAGCACGCTGCTGCAACAGCGGGAGAATCTGCAGACAGCCATGGAGCAGCGCCTGTTACGGCACCGCCTGCAACTTGAAAGCCTGTCCCGGGAACTGCATGCCGTCAGCCCCCTGCAAACCCTGGCCAGGGGCTATTCCATCACCACTGAAGCTGGCAGCGGCAAGGTCATCACCCATGCGGACGGAGTTTCACCGGGGACGCACATCCACACCCGGCTGGCCGAAGGCGAACTCCTGTCCGTCGTGGAGCAGCAACTATTGCCGGGTTGAAGCCCGACCTACGGCGATTGCTGCACGCTTCAGAGATAATCGGGCAATTTGGCGCGAATCTGCTCCGGCGTCTGGCGGGCCACATCCTTGGCCACTTCACCAGCAATGCGGCTTTTCACATTGTCATCGACACAGTCCCGCAACATACCGAGAAATCCCGGCGCAGCCAGCAGGTAGAGTTTTTCATACCGCCCTTCTACCGCAGCCTGGCGAAGTTTTGCGCACAATTCCTTGGCAAAGCGTTGCGCCTCGACGCTTTTGGCATCCACTTCCGGCTCCATGGCATGGCGCCCCTGTCCCCCACTATCGAAGCTGCGACCAGGACCGTCGCTGTAGAAATCGCTGTTCTTTTTGCGCGCCTCCGGATGTTCCAGTTCTTCCATCAGAACCAATGGCGCGGCGCGGTTGTCCGCCTGGAGAATTTTTGCATAGCTGCTGTCGGCAGCCAGTACCCATGAAATGGTCATATTTGTCCCTCTTGTTTATTGGAATAGGATAGGGAATACATGGCATCTTCTACCCGCTGAATCAAGTGTGATGAGGGGTCGGAGTCAAATCCTACTCGCGCTGTTACAGGGAACGGTATCAGACTGTTCCACGCCATCGAATCCTTCCAACAACCTCCCTATTTGACTCCGACCCCGACCACCTGCCAGTCCCTGACCACCGACGCCGCAGTATCAACAGGGCCCGCCAGTTGACATGCCTGTCCTCCCGGCATATGTTGGAACATATGCCATCAATCAGAGGACACCCTGATGTCAACTCCTGAACGTCATGTCCGTCTTTTTCGTAACGGGCGTAACCAGGCGCTGCGCATTCCTCGTGAATTCGAGCTGGAAGGCGAGGAAGCCATTATTCACAAGGAAGGGGACCGACTGATCGTTGAACCCGTCCGAAAAGGAAAATTACTTGCCTTGCTTGCCACACTGGAGCCTTTGTCCGACCCCTTCCCCGATATAGACGATGATCTCGCGCCAATGGATGACGTGTACCTGTGAATGCATCACTGAAGTATTTGCTGGACACCAATATCCCGTCCGACCTGGTTCGAAACCCACAAGGTGAAGTCGCGGCCAAAATTACCGAAACCGGCGAGCACAGCGTTTGCACCAGCATCATTGTGGCAGCAGAACTCCGTTATGGCGCGGCCAAATCAAATTCGGCAAAACTTGCCGAGCGCATCGACCTTATCCTGTCGGCAGTGGAAATTCTCTCACTGGAAACGCCTGCCGATCGCCAGTATGCGGTGATTCGCCATCAACTCACCCGACAGGGAAACCCTATCGGCCCCAATGATCTGCTGATTGCTGCGCATGCCCTCGCAAATGATCTGACGGTTGTGACGGCCAACGTCAGGGAATTTTCTAAAGTGCCAGGACTGAACGTGGAAAACTGGTTGCAAAGTTAGCCATTTCGTTGGGCACGCTACGCTTCGTCCAACCTCGTGATGAGGGGTCGGAGTCAAATCAAGATGATATCGTGAAAATTCAATGACTTGAGGTGACTTGACTCCGACCCCTGAGGTTTACTTGCTGCGGGTCAGCAGCCCCAATATCAGGCCGGCAACAATCAGCACACCGCCTACCAGGGATGTCTTGATGGCCAGGGTCTTGAGGCTGGCCAGGGAAAGCATATCCAACACATAGAGGATGGCCCCGCCGGCGATTATCATCACCACGATGGCCAGGATGATCCTGAGGGTGGCGGGCAGTCCCCAGCCGGGTTCAGGCGAATCGTTGAAATCCTGAGTCATGCAATATCTCCCTCAAGAGGGGGTACGGGCAGCCCCCTGGCGGCGTAGAAATCCTCGCGGAACTCGGCCAGGGCATCCTTGGCGATGGCCTGGCGCAAATCCGCCATGAGCTTTTGATAATAGTACAGATTGTGGATGGTGTTCAGGCGCGCGCCCAGGATCTCGTTGCAACGCTGCAGGTGGCGCAGATAGGCGCGGCTGTAATTGCGGCAGGTGTAACAGTCGCATTTCGCGTCCACGGGCCCCGTGTCCTTTTCATGGCAGGCGTTGCGGATGCGCACCACACCGTCGTGGGTGAACAAATGGCCGTTGCGGGCGTTGCGCGTGGGCATGACGCAGTCGAACATGTCGATGCCGCGGCTCACGGCTTCCACGATATCCGCGGGGGTGCCCACGCCCATGAGATAACGCGGCTTGTCGCCGGGCAGCCGGTGGGCCAGGTAGTCCAGCACCCGCCATCGGTCTTCCGGCGGCTCGCCCACGGACAGGCCGCCCACGGCGTAGCCGTCGAAGCCAATCGCCATGAGGCCATCCAGGGAACGCTGGCGCAGGTCTGTGTAGATGCCCCCCTGGACGATGCCGAACAGGGCGGCAGGATTGTCGCCATGGGCCTCTTTGCTGCGCCTGGCCCAGCGCAGGGACAATTCCATGGAGACACGGGCTTCTTCTTCAGTTGCCGGGTAAGGAGTGCATTCGTCAAAGATCATGACGATATCCGAGCCCAGATCCCGCTGAATGGCCATGGATTCCTCCGGCCCCATGAACACCCTGGAACCATTGACAGGAGAACGAAAGTGCACGCCTTCTTCGGTGATCTTGCGCATCTGCCCCAGGCTGTACACCTGGAAACCACCGGAATCCGTGAGTATGGGTTTCTCCCAGTGGATGAAGCCGTGGAGATCGCCATGGGCCTTGATCACTTCGGTGCCCGGCCGCAGCCACAGGTGGAAGGTATTGCCCAAAATGATTTGGGCGCCCATGCCTTGGAGTTCCTCGGGCGTCATGGCTTTCACCGTGCCGTAGGTGCCCACGGGCATGAAGGCCGGCGTGTCGATCAGACCCCGATGGAAGCGTAAACGTCCCCGGCGGGCCAGCCCGGAAGTGTGTTGCAGTTCAAATTCCACGAATCATTACCAGTCTTTGGGATTCAGGCAGCGGAGCTGGGGCAAAGGCTGCTTTTATCAGCCGGCCTGCACGGATAATGAACAATAAAACCCTTCTTGTTCAAACGCTTAAGTACCATTCAGTAATACCAGCCATTGTCAGCGGCGCAAGCCGTTGAGCCGATTTGGTAGCTGACCACCCCAAAACATCCCCACCCTCCCCTCATGGGCGAATTGAGGATTATCAATGTGCGCAGACTGTTTGTCTAAGACAATAACCTTGTGCTGACACACTCAGTACACTCCTCCATCCTCCTTTGGTGGAACTTTTGGCGCGGCACCCCCTGCCGCGCCTTTTTTATTAACCCGGCGACCAAATATATCGTCCTCAGCCGCCCTGTCTGCGCGGGTGGCAAGGCATCAACGCGCCGCTGTAGCCCACCCTACAGCAAGTGTTGATAACGCAGTCCACCCGCGCAGACAGAGCGGCCTTCCTTTTAATTTTCAATCTGTTAGGTGCTTCAAACAGGGCGCCTCTCTGCGTTGCGGCTTTTGACAAGGGCTTGCCATTGCCTGCAAGCCGCGCCTTGATATGCGCCCTGTTTGAAGCACTGAGGGCGACATATTTGGTCGCCGGGTTAATATTGTCTCCGTGTCAGGAACATGGCATCCCCGTAGCTGAAGAAACGATAGCGCTGCTCCACCGCGTGGCGGTAGGCCGCCATGACTGGTTCATAGCCGGCAAAGGCGCATACCAGCATGAGCAGGGTGGATTCGGGCAGGTGGAAGTTGGTGAGCAGGGCATCCACGACCTTGAAATTGTAACCCGGTGTGATGAACAGCCGGGTATCACCGGAATACGGCCGCAGTTCCCCCCCGGCGGCAGCGGTTTCCAGGCTGCGCACGCTGGTGGTGCCCACGGCAATCACCCTGCCCCCCCTTTGGCGGGTCTGCTCCACCTGGCGGCAGACCTTTTCAGGCACTTCCACCCATTCGGCGTGCATCCGGTGCTCCTCCAGCTTCTCCACCCGCACCGGCTGGAAGGTGCCAGCCCCCACATGCAGGGTGACATGGGCCGTGTCCACGCCTTTGTCCGCCAGCCTCTCCAGCAGGGGCTGGTCGAAATGCAGCCCGGCCGTGGGCGCTGCTACGGAGCCTTCTCGCCGGGCATAGACGGTCTGGTAACGGGACTCATCGAAAGAGTCGTCTTCACGCCGTATATAGGGCGGCAAAGGCATGTGGCCATGGGCCTCCATGAGGCTGGTGAAATCCCCTTCGGCCAGGGACAGCAGGAACATATCGCCTTCACGGCCCTCCACCCTGAGCCAACGGTCGCCCACCTTCAGCCGGCTGCCGGCCCTGGGCGCCTTGCTGGCGCGCACCTGGGCCAGGGCCCGGTTGTCCGGCAGCAGGCGCTCGAGGAGAATTTCCACCCGGCCGCCGGTTTCCTTGCGGCCAAACAGGCGGGCCGCCATCACCCGGGTGTCGTTGAACACCAGCAGGTCGCCCTCGCGCAGCAGACCGGGAAAATCGGCAAACAGGGCATCCCTGACTCCGTCGCGCGGATCCAGCACCAACAACCGGCTGTCCGTCCTGTTCTTGGCAGGATACTGGGCGATGAGTTCTTCCGGCAGTTCGTAGCTGAAATCGGTGGTTTGCATGGGAACCGGATTCTACCCGATGCGGAGAATGATTACTTGCCAGCCGGCAAATGTTGGTTATACTTCCACCCTGCTGCCGGGGTGGCGAAATTGGTAAACGCAGTGGATTCAAAATCCACCGGCCTTACGGCCTTGCCGGTTCGAGTCCGGCCCTCGGTACCAGTTTTCATGCGGGTTCGATAAGGCCGCAGCCGTAATAAGCGGCTGTGGCCTTTCCTGATTCGACAAGCCAACCAACTCCCCTGTCCGTGTCAGCAAGACGTCAGAAATCCCTCGCCCTGAAGTTCTTCCTTGCCCTGATGGCAGCAGTCATATTTACCCTCAGCTATATATTAGGCAATCAGTACGCTCGCCCTTTGCTGGCCGACCTCCAGGCCATTCCCCTTCCCGCGCCAGAAAAAATCCGGGATTTTTCCCTGACCGACAAGCATGGCGAACCCTTTGGCAGAGATTCCCTGCTGGGCCACTGGAACTTCCTCATGGCGGGCGATCTCCATGATTCCGGCTGCCAGGCGCTGCTGCGCCTGTACGTTTTTGCCTGGAACCGCCTGGCCCACGACCGTCCCTTGCAGAAAAAGACCCGGGTGGTATTCCTGCAGACCGCAGCCATGGAAGCCACCGACATGAAACAGGCCATCGAGTTCTTCAATCCCGCCTACACGGCCCTTTCCGGCAGCGCACAGGATCTGGCCACCCTCACCCGGCAGATGGGACTGCCGGCAGACCATTTGCTGCCTTCCTCCTGCAGTATCGAAAAGAGTGTGGTAGCGCTTATCAATCCCGATGGATTTTTGATAGCCTTGTTCACCGGCCTGACGGATCCGGCGGTTATCGCCCACGACCAGGAATATTTCCACTGAAAGCCATGCAGCCACCGCGATTCAAGGACAAGCTCATCACCGCCCTGTTGAAGATGCTCCCCCAGCATCTGCTGGCCGCTGGCATATACCGCATCACCCGGGTCGAATGGGAGCCCTTCAAGAACATGCTCATCCACGAAGCCATCTCCCGCTATGCCGTGGACATGTTCGATGCAGAGGAGCCGCTGCCTGCCGGCTACCCCAGTTTCAATGCTTTTTTCACCCGGGCGCTGAAAGCCGATGCCCGCCCCATTGCCCAGCAGGCCGATGCGGTGGTGTCTCCCTGCGATGGAAAGGTCAGCCAGGTGGGTTACGCCAACAACGACCGGCTGATCCAGGCCAAGGGCCATGACTTCGATCTGCTGTCCCTGCTGGGGGGCGACCAGGATCTGGTGGAAATCTTCGCGGACGGCGCCTATTCCACCATCTATCTTTCCCCCAGGGATTACCACCGGGTGCACATGCCCCTCAGGGGCAAATTGAGAGGCATGATTTTCATTCCCGGAAAGCTCTTCAGCGTGAGCGACGCCACGGCACAACTGGTTCCCGGCCTGTACGCCCGCAATGAGCGGCTCATCTGCGGCTTCGACACCATCGCCGGCCCCATGTTGATCATCATGGTCGGCGCCATCTTCGTCGGCAGCATGGAAACCGTGTGGGCCGGTGAAGTACGGGGCTCCGGCAAAGGCCCCAGCAAATGGCTCTACGAAGGCGAGGAACAGATCACTCTGGAGAAAGGGGAGGAAATGGGGCGTTTCAACATGGGTTCCACGGTCATCACCCTGTTCGGCAAGGACAGTGTGGAATGGGACAAGGCCTTCAGCCCCGGCGTGCGCGTGCGCATGGGGCAGCGTATCGGCAAGGTCAGGCATTTTTCAAACTAAAGCTCAAGACGTCGTCCAGACAGGACGCATGCAGCTTCAGCATGAGCAGGCGATCCAGCCCCAGGGCCACGCCGGCGCAATCGGGTAGACCGGCCTCCAGGGCGGCCAGCAGGTTCTCATCCAGGGGAAGGCGACGCTGCCCCTTGCTTTCCCGTTCCCGGTTTTCTTCCTCGAAACGCCGGCGCTGCTCAGCCGCATCCGTGAGTTCGTGGAACCCATTGGCCAGCTCCACCCCATGCAAATACAGCTCGAAACGGCTGGCAAAGCGGCTGTCATTGGGGTTCAGACGCGCCAGGGAGGCCTGACTGGCTGGATAATCATGAACGAAGGTCAGTCTTTCCCTCCCCAGGCGCGGTTCGATGACCAGGCTCATGAACAGATCCAGCCAGTCATCCCTGCCGGTCACTCCTTGCACCGCCAGTCCTTGCTGTGCGGCCAGGGCGCGCAGTTCGGCCAGGTCTGCCTCCAGGGGATGAATGCCGAGATGCTCACGGAAAAGATCCACATAGGTGATCTTCTCCATGCTCAGCGGTTCTTCCAGACAGGCCCTCACCAGGTCTGCCACTTCATCCATGAGCTGGTGGTGATCGAAGCCTGGACGATACCATTCCAGCAGGGTGAACTCGGTGTTGTGGCGTGGGCCGTATTCGCCATCGCGAAACACCTGGGCAAGCTGGTAGATGGGCCCGCTGCCTGCCGCCAGCAGGCGTTTCATGGGAAACTCGGGGGAGGTTTGCAGATAGAGATCCAGCCCTTGGGGGTACGCCGGCCCCGTATAGCGGGTTCGCAGGGGCTCGATGGCGGGGTCCGTGCCTGCCGCCCGGCTGAGCACCGGCGTGCAGACTTCCATCACGCCCAGCGCGTCGAAAAAGCCCCGCACCCGGCGCAGCAGTTGCGCGCGGGCCCGGAGCCTGTCAAACATGGGAATCAATCCTTGGCGCGGCTGATGTATTCGCCCTTGCGGGTGTCCACCTTGATCTTCTCGCCGATCTGCACGAACAGGGGCACGCGCACCACGGCGCCGGTTTCCAGGGTGGCCGGCTTGCCGCCGCCCCCGGACGTGTCGCCCTTGAGCCCGGGGTCGGTATCGGTGATCTCCAGCACCACGAAGTTCGGCGCTTCCACCAGGATGGGCTGGTTGTTCCACAGGGTCACGTTGCACACATCCTGATCCTTGATCCACTTCACCGCGTCGCCCATGGCCTGGGCGTCGGCCTGGTATTGCTCGAAACTCTCGTTGTCCATGAAGTACCAGTACTCGCCGTCGTTGTACAGATATTGCAGATCCCTGTCCATGACATCGGCGGCTTCCACGGATTCGCCGGACTTGAAGGTCTTCTCCAGCACCCGCCCGGTCTTCAGATTGCGCAGTTTCACCCGGTTGAACGCCTGCCCCTTGCCGGGTTTGACGAATTCGTTTTCGATGATCACGCAGGGATCGCCATCCAGAAGCAGCTTGAGCCCGCCACGAAATTCGTTTGTACTATAGGTTGCCATGTTTTCCTCGTCCTGTACCACTGGAGCCGCGGGAACACCCCTGCCCCGACTGAAAAAATGCCTATGATACCTCTTTCCGCCGCAACCTTGAAAACCGAAAGCTGGCAACGGCAGCTGGCCAATGCTTTCAATCGGGTGGAAGACCTGCTGAGCTACCTGGAACTTGGCGATCAGCTGGAGCCGTCCATGAAGGCTGCGAGCCGCGCCTTCGGTTTCCGCGTCACCCGCTTCTTCGCCTCGCTGATGGAAAAGGGGAACGTGGACGATCCCCTGCTGCGCCAGGTCCTGCCCCTGGGCGCCGAACTGGAGGATACCCCTGGTTTCAGCACAGACCCGCTTGCCGACCAGGCTTCCCACCAGGGCAACGGGTTGCTGCACAAGTACCATGGACGCGCACTGCTCATCACCACGGGCGCCTGTGCCATCAACTGCCGCTACTGTTTTCGCCGCCACTTTCCCTATGCGGATCACCAGGCTACTCCCAGCCACTGGCAGCCTCTGCTGCAGCAGTTGCAACAGCATACGGACATCAGCGAGGTGATTCTCAGTGGCGGCGATCCCCTGAGCCTGGGCAATACAAGACTCGGAGCCCTGATCGAACAGCTGCAACAGATTCCCCATCTGAAACGCCTGCGCATCCATAGCCGCCTGCCCGTGGTGCTGCCCCAGCGGCTGGACCAGGGGCTTGCCCGAATACTGGGCCACTGCAGACTGCCCATGAGTCTGGTGCTGCACATCAACCATCCGGGAGAGATCAGCACGGAACTGATCCGGGCACTGGGGCCCCTGCGCCGCCAGGGCGTCATCCTCCTGAACCAGGCCGTGCTCCTGCATAGCGTGAACGATTCCGTCGGAATCCAGGTCCGCCTTGCCGAAGAACTGTTCCAGGCCGGCGTGCTGCCCTACTACCTTCACCAGCTGGACCGGGTGCGGGGAGCGGCCCATTTCGCGGTGGAGGACGAACAGGCAGCAGCACTGCACCAGGCCATGCAGGCCAGGCTCCCCGGCTATCTTCTGCCCCGGCTGGTGCGGGAAGTACCGGGTGCGCACAGCAAACTTGCGCTGTCCATGTCACAAAACGAATAACCCGTTCCTCCGCTGGAATTTGCTGGCCAGCTTGCGCCAAAACGGCTGCGGATTCACAGGGGCCTGCGGACTGAAAACAATATTTCTTTGCGAATCAGCAAGTTACCAATATATGCCCGCAATCCTTAAACCCCGTGGCCTGCCCCCAGCCTTCCCGATATCAGGTAAGAATTCGATTCCAACTGTTGATTTCATATATAATTTATCGGCTCTGGTGCTTGGAATAAAAGCGTTTTTGCGCGATATTTAATATTATTGATTTCCCTCATCCTGTACCTTACAAGAACCGGGAATTCCCGGGCGACCCGGAAATCAATGGTTCAGACTGCTGGGGGAGCAGGCCGAACTGCAGGTTTACGGTATTTTCCCTTGCGAACCATCTGACCAGCCATGGGAGGCCAAGCGTGCGCCAGGAGCTGTTTCAGGGAAAAGGAAAACAAATACAATGGCCGATAACAGACAAAATGACAACAACAAGCAGCCGCGTGTGGAGCTGTCCATCCCGGATCAGGCAGAAGCGCCTGACGACAGCTTCCTGCTGAGCCCGCGGGAGGTCAAGCGTTGGGCCGAACAGCTTCCCGTGGCCAACATAGGGGAAACGGCGCGCCAGGTTTACAAGACCCTGGCGACCTTCAACCGCATCAAGATCCCGACACTGGTGCGCGCGGAAATCATCGAGCTGTTCCGGGAACCCGTCCGCTACATCAATACCAATATCACCAAACATTACCTGAACGTCGGTTTCCCCCTTTCACCAAAATCCAAGAAAGCCGCTCAGCTGGCCACGGAACTGTGCAACGAGATTGCCATTTCCTACAAGATTCTGTTTCTCGAACAGGTGCTGGGCGAGGAAAAGAATTTCAACCAGAAGCTGGTGATCGTGGCGGCCCAGCGCGCCCTGCAGTACCTGAAGCAGCGCATGTTTCACAACCTGCTGATCTACCGTGATTACCAGCCGGGGCTGTGGCGTGAAGCCCATTATCTGTATGCCTGGGCGTCGCAGAATCATGTACACCAGATAGGGGTGAAGGAGAGCAGCAGGTTCCTGTGGCGCCGCAAGAGCGTGCAGAGCATTGAGGACGTGTACAAGGACATGGTGCTCATCGCCACCACCAGTCCCTATCGGCTCACACAGAACCAGCTGCGCCTGCTGCACGACAAGCTGCAGGAATGGGACAAATACACGGAAATCGGCCTGGTTGGTGACATGGACAAGCACAGCGCCGGCATCTTTTATCTCAACCTGTGGTCGGATGAGCCACCGCAGAAATCCATCAGCCCCGCCCAGCGCAACGACAGCCGCTACCGCGCTTTCGACCTGAATGGCGTGCTGTCCCGCGCCCGGGAAGAATACGAGGAGGCGGAATGGGAATCCCCCGCCCGCCTGAGTTATAACCCGCAACATCTGTCCCGTTCCCTGCTCACTTCCCTGATCAGAGGATGGAACAAATCCCTGGAGCGCAAGTTCGCGCGCAACAATCTGCAGCATGAACTGTATGCCATCGTCGGTCTCAGCAACCTGCTCTACCTGTTGGAGCAGAACATGGAAACGGGGCAGGACGACCAGCCGGACAAGACGACGCAGGGAACAAGCACCATACCCACCAGCCACCTGACCTGGAACGACAGCGTGTTCAGCACCCTGGCCATCGTCTCCCCCATCAACAGCCTGGGCGGGGATTCGATATTCGCCGACTCCTCATCCAGCCTGACGGCCAGCACCCTGCTGGGAGCCCCTGTGGAGATGGAGCCTGTCAGCCTGTTCGAAACCATGAAGCGCGATCCCAACGCGGCCTTTTCCGTGCTCACCTACAACGAGAGCGTGGAGGGTTACTGCCTGGGTTGGAAGAACTCCTATCCCATGAAAGTCCGGGTAGGCGACATCCTGGGTATCCGCTCGCCAAAGAATCCCGACGAATACAGTGTCGCCGTGACCCGCTGGCTGAAGGACAAAGAAGAAGATCAGTTGTACCTGGGCATCCAGGTCCTGGCCTCCAGCTGTTCTCCCATCACCATCACGCCGGGAGCAAAGGCCTCCTCCAATCGCCAGAACCAGTATCGCTGCCTGCTCCTGTCCAGCAACGGCATCGACAGCGAACGGCAGGGCATCCTCACCAATACCCGCGCCTTCGAACTGAACACAATCATGACCATGGTCACAGAATTTGGTGAGCACCAGATCAAATTGACCAAATGGGTAGAGTCGAACAACAATTTCATCCACTATTATTTCACTTACGTGGAAGAGAAAAAGACGTCACGGAAACACTCCGGTGACCCAGCAGACGACTTCCAGGATCTTTGGAATGACCTTTAGCAGGATGTTGAAAAAGTCCCTCCATGGCCTTTTTCAACCACGGAAGCGGAAAAAGCGGTTTCCCGCTTCCTTCATTTTCAATGGCTACAGCCATCGAAAACGGTGGCACATCCTTGTGTCATACCCAGGCTGTCGAAAAACGGTGTTTTTCAACAGCCTGTTAGAAATTCAGCATAACCCAGGATCAAGTTTATGAGCACGAACGCGGAAAGAATCATCCAGATCGTTACACCCCTGAGTGACATCGTGGAACTCCTGGTGCTTGGATGTTCCATCGACGATGCCAACATCTATTCCCAGACCCTGCGGAATTCGGGCATGGCGGTACATCTGAGCACCGCCTACACACCCGACGAACTCGATGCCCTGATGCAGAACCTGGACGCCGATGTGGTGCTGGTGAATACTGACGCCGAAGAGATCGATTTCACCACCGCCATCCGCCAGATCCGGGAAGTCTCTCCCTTGGCTGCCTTCATCCTGCTTTCCGACAACCCGGAGGAAGAGCTGTTCTTTGCCGCCGAAACCCGCGCCCAGGACATCATCGAGCGAAATGATCACGCCCACCTGATATACGTGGTGAATCGCGAGCAGCAGAACATGATCACCAAGAAAAAGCTGCTGGCGGTAACCCAGGAGCTGAAGGAAACCAAGCAACGTTACGAAACCCTCACCGAAACCGCCCGGGACGCCATTGCCTATATTCACCAGGGCATGCACGTCTATGCCAACCCTGCCTACGTCTCCCTGTTCGGCTTCAACAATGCCGATGAACTGGAAGGCCTGCCCTTCATGGATCTCATTGCCAGCGACGACCGCCTCAAGTTCAAGCCGGTACTGCACAAGCTGGACGAAGAACATACCGCAGAGCAGCTGGAGATCAACTGTGTGACCAACGAGGGCAAGAATCTTTCCGTCATCATGGATTTCGCCCCCTCGACCATCGATGGGGAAGACTGCACCCAGGTCATCATCCGCAGCCAGGCATCGGACATGGATATCGAGCAACGCCTTGCGGAGCTGGCCAACTATGACACGGATACCGGGCTGTACAACCGCAAGTATTTCAATGAACGTCTGGAAGAGCAGTTTGCCAAAGCCGCCGAAACCGGCCAGCGGCTGAGCATGATTCTGCTCAACATCGCCAATTTCTCCGACATCAAGGCGGATATGAGCCTGGATGCCAGCGAAACCGTACTCAAGGACGTGACCCGCATACTCAACGAAACCACTTACGATACGGACTTGGTGGCCCGCTTCGGCGAACACGAGTTTGCCATTCTGTGCACCCCGGATACCAAGGCGGAATCCCTTGCCAAGCGCCTTGTCCACGCCCTCGACGAACATACCTTCGAAGAAGACGGTGACCGGATCACACCGAAGTTCGTGTTTGGCATTTCCCATTCGGACGCACCACCGGCAAAAAGCGCCACGGACCTGATCTCCCACGCGGTGAAGGCCTGGAAACAGGGACTGGCCGACGGCAGCACCATCGTCTCCTTCCACAGTGGCGGCCAGCGGGCAGAGGAGCAGGCGGCCGGAAACGACTCCATGGTGGAGAAGATCGATCAGGCGCTGGCCAACGATCGTTTTCACCTGGTGTACCAGCCTGTGGTCAGTCTGCACGGCAACAGCCGTGAAGACTATGCCGTCTATGTGCGCATGCTGGATGAAGACGACCGGGAGATGCTGCCCGAAGAATTCCTGAGTGATGCCATCCGCTCCGAACGCATGGCGGAAATCGACCGTTGGGTGATTCGCAACGCCATCCGGGAAGTTGCCAGCCACCGGGCCAATGGCCACAAACTCAACTTCATGATCACCCTGTCAGCAGCAGGCATAGAGGACGATTCCCTGTTACTGTGGATCTGCGACTGCCTGAGGGAATTCAAGGCCAAGGGGGCCTGGCTGGCCTTTGCCGTGGCCCACAACGACGTCATCGCACACCTGGAGAAGATGGAGCAGCTGGCGGAAGGCCTGCGCAAGATCAACTGCCGTATCACCCTGACGCATTTCCCCTTCGAGCAGGAAGCGGTGAACGTGGTTCGTCACCTGAATTCCGACATGGTCTGTTTCACGCCGGAGATCTCCGGCAAACTGTCCAAGGACAAGGAGCAGCAGGAACTGCTCCAGGACTACAACGACCAGCTACACAAGGAGAAGGTGAAGACCATCGTCACCCATATCGAAGAAGCCGCCCAACTCACCCTTCTGTGGAACGTGGGCGTGGATTTCATCCAGGGCAACTTCATCCAGAAACCCGTGGACACCATTATCTACGACGCGGAGTTGTAAACAGGCTCAGCCCTTGTTGGCCACCCCGTGGGGCACATGACCCGCAGGCACGAACTGGGCCGCCGATTTCACATGATGGGTCTGGTCGTCGAAGAAGATGTCCGCGTGGAATGCCTTGAGGAAGGCGCTCTTGTCCATGCCTCCCAGGAACAGGGCCTCGTCGATACGGATACCCCAGGTACGCAATGTGCGAATCACCCGCTCGTGGGCGGGCGCGCCCCGCGCTGTCACCAGTGCCGTGCGAATGGGCGCCGTACCTTCCGGCGCCATGGACTGCAGCTGATGCAAGACTTCCAGAAAGCGGCGGAAAGGCCCGGCTTCCAGGGGACGTTTGGCGGCGGCTTTCTCACTGGCCTCGAAAGCTTCCAGTCCCTGCTGCCGAAAGACTTTCTCCGCCTCGTCGGAAAACAGCACCGCGTCACCGTCAAAGGCGATACGCAGCTGGTCGATCCCATCATCCCGAACCGGCGCAAGCTCGTCGGCTGGCGCAACAGGCGCAATGGTCGCTGCTGCCACACCCGCTTTCAGGGCCCGGGCAACATCCTCGGAATCGGCGGACAGAAACAGGTGGGCATCCAGAACCGAAGCATATTCAAAAGGACTGCGGCCACCAGTGAACGCGGCACGGGTAATGTCCAGGCCATGATGTTCGATGGAATTGAACACCCGCAAACCGGTATCCGCGCTGTTGCGTGACAACAACACCACTTCCACCTTGATGCGCCCCTCGAACAGATTATTCAGATTCAGCAGTTTCCTCACCAGAGAAAAGGCGACACCCGGCTTGAGGATATCCTCCTCGTGCCGGATCTGGTACTCGTAGTAGGCGTCCACGCCCTGCTCTTCGAATACCCGGTGAGACTCATCCAGGTCGAAAAGGGCACGGGAGGAGATGGCAACGACCAGAGTCGGCCGGGATTCGATCACACCCACGGCTACCAGGGCATGAAACTGTTCATGAAAGACAAGGGGCGGCCAACATTGCGATTCAGCCTCGACATGTCATGCTGCATTCCCTGGGTGGCAAAAGTCATGGCCCGGGTGGAGGCATTCAGCGACTTCATGGATTCCTCCATGGATTCCATGCTGGCCAGGATGGGTTGCAGGGTTCCCATCTTGTGCTCCATGGAATCCAGGCTGACGGTCATGGTGCGGATGTTGGTGGTCATCTGCCCCATGTTCTCGGACATGCTCTGCATATTGCTGGACAGCACGGACATATGAGTATCCACACTGATGACCATGTAATGCATGTCGCCCGCCAGGCGATAGATGAGGAAAAATCCATAGGCGGCCAGCACCACGAAAGCGAACATGGAGGGATAGATGATCAGTTCCCAGCGCCGGGCGCTGGTTTCGAAGACTTCGGACAGGCGAGTGATACCTTCCTGGTCAGCCACCTGTTGCTTGTCTTCTTCCCGGGAGTTCAATGTTGCCACCATAAACAAAGCCTGTCCCGATCAATACCGGATAATGAACGCAGATCAGGATCTATACTGATTCTACTACAATAAATCTTATGCACAACAAAACTGTACTGATTTACCGCGTAAATGCGAAGCAGGCCGGCCTCAGCCCACCATATGGGCATAGAGCACCGCCGCCAGTGCATGCCATTCCTGCGCACCCTTGCTGCGTGGATCCATCTCGAACACGGCCAGGCCTTCACTGAAGGAACGGCGGAAAGCGGTACGCTGCGCCAACCTTGCCTTGATGAATTTGATCCCGGGGAGCGACATCAGGGCGGCGGCGGCTTCATCACTTTCACGGATGGCCCGGTGGGTGTCCGCCCGGTTGATGAAACCCATGACTTCCGGCCGGCGGCTGTCTGAAACCACGGAATCGATGAGACGCAGGAAACGTTGGGTGGACCAGATGTCTGCCTGGCTGGGGGGGACGGGAACGACAATACGATCGGCCACCGCGATAGCCTGTTTGAAACTTTGCAGGTCCGCTGTCCCCACGTCCACCAGCACCTCGTCATACTTGTCCAGTTCCTTGCGGTTGGTGAGCAGTTTCTTGCTCCCCAGTATGACTGGCGGTTCATAGCCCTCCTCGGCACGAACGTCCACCACGTCCGTCAGGGTGGCCTGGGGATCGGCATCGATGGCCAGTACGTTCTGCTCGGCCAGCAACAGCCAGACCGCCAGGTTGAAAGTGATGGTGCTTTTTCCGGATCCGCCCTTGAGGCTGCCGATGACGGTAATCATTGCCGCTATCTCCCTAGGTCATTGTCAGGCACATGATATCAGGATGACAGGCCGTCATCGCTGCCATCCAGGCTTTTCAAACGAATGCCCCGCCGTCCATTCTTCTTGGCCACGGCCACCGGCATCACCTTCTTCTTGGCGGTCTTCTTGCGCTGGGAAGCCGGAGAAACAGCCTTTTTCACCGCCGGCTTCTTGGCTGCCGTCTTCTTCACTGCCGTCTTTTTCACTGCCGGCTTCTTGGCTGCCGTCTTCTTGGCTGCGGTCTTTTTGCCAGAAGCCGCCTTCGCTGCAGGTTTATCTGCCACCGTAGGCTTCGCCGCAGCCTTCTTTTTCCCGGAATCCACCGCAGCTTTCTCCTTGACCTTTTTCGTCGCCAGCGAAGCCGGTTTTTTTGCTGCAACAGTTTTTTTCGCCGCCTGCTTCTTGGCTGCTTTCTTCCGCGCCGCAACCGCCTTTTTCACTTCTTCGCGCGTCACGGCAAGAACAGCGGGCTTGTCCAGGGGCTGGGCGATGATTTCCAGGTCTTTCTCGATACGTTCGACATCCAGCGACTTGCCGGTTTCCTCTTCGCTCGGCAGCTTCTCCTCCTGCGCGGCGGTGGCCCGGTCACTTGCCGTTCCCGGCTCCTTCGCCGGTGGCGGGGCCGCGGTCGCGGCCTTCACTGTGGTATCCCTGGGCTGTTCATCCTGCACCGCCGTGGCAACAGGCTTGGTCTTTTCCACCTTCTTCCTGTCGCGGAACATGCGCACGATGGCAGCCACCAGACTGAACACCCCGATGATGATGCTGGCAGCCAAGTTCCAACCGCGCTTGAGGTAGCTTCTGCCGCCAGCGGCACCGCCCCCCTGGGGCCCCTTCTTGCTCTTGTCCGCTTTCGGGCAGCGCCGTCCCGCCGCCTCGCACAGCGACTCGGACGCGGACACCATTCCCAGAGGAATGACCACCAGGGTGAGAAGGGTGGACACCAGCACCCCCGAAGCCAGGGAAATGGCCATGCCCTGGAAGATGGGGTCAAAGAAGATAACGGATGAAGCAAAAATCAGGGCAAAAGCGGTGATCAGGATTGGACGCGTCCGGGTTTTACAGGCCCTGATCACGGCTTCGGGCACACTGGTGCCTTTCTGCACTTCATGAATGGAGAAATCCACCAGCAGAATGGAGTTGCGCACAATGATGCCCGCCAGGGCGATCCAGCCGATCATGGAAGTCGCGGTGAACTCACCCCCCAGGCCCAGGGCAAAGAAAATGGCATGCGTGGGGATGATGCCCAGCAGGGTCAGGGGGATGGGTGACATGATGAGCGCCGGTATGCGGAAGTTGCCGAATTCCCAGACCACCAGGATGTAGATCAGCACCAGGGCCGCGCCAAAGGCGATACCCATGTCACGGAAGGTTTCATAGGTGACCGTCCATTCACCCGTCCACTCGAACCCGGAATGGGCATCGCTGGGCGGCGGCCCTGTCCAGTAGGTGTGTTCCGCCAGTTTCACGCCATCGGGGGTCACATAGGGTTTACCATCCTTCCAGTTCTCGAGCAGGTCTTCCACCTGCATCATGCCGTACACAGGGGCCGCCAGGCGGCCGCCCACATCGGCGACCACGTATTCCACGGCGCGCAGGTCCTTGTTGAACACGGCAGGCTCCACAGGCATGCGCTTGAATTCGCCCAGCTCACGCAAGGGCACGCCTACGCCATCCTTGGACTGGATGAGCAGATCACCCAGACGGCTGATCTGGGAACGCTCCGCCAGGGGCACCTGGATGACGATGTTCACCGGTTCATGACCGGCACGCTGCTTCACGTCCCCAAGTACCATGCCCCCCAGGGCCATGGCCAGGTTCTTGTTGATGGCGTCCACGGAAATGCCCCGCATGTCAGCCTTCTCACGGTCCACGATGAAGCGCCAGTAATCATGGGGCTGGACCATGTAGTTGTCCACATCCACCAGGTTGGGCGCTTCCTTGAAGATTTCGGTCAGGTCCGAGGCCACTTTGCGCCGTGTGGGCCCATCAGTCCCGTACACCGTCGCCACCACGGATTGCAGCACCGGCGGTCCCGGAGGCATCTCCACCACGGCAAAATTGGCATCCACATCCTTGAACAGCTCGGTGACCCGCTCTCGGGTCTCCACGGCGATTTCGTGACTGCTGCGCTTGCGTTCATGCTTGTCCAGCAGCTGCACCTGTATCTCCGCCTGCCAGGGTTCCCTGCGCAGGTAGTAGTGGCGCACCATGCCGTTGAAATCGAAAGGCTTGGCCGTACCTACGTACACCTGCACCGCCGTCACTTCCGGCAGCTTGCGCACCAGGTTGGCCACCTGGTTGGCGCGGTTGGCGGTTTCTGCCAACGCCGTTCCCTCGGGCATGTCCAGCACCACGGAAAACTCCGGCTTGTTGTCCAGGGGCAGCATCTTCACCACCACCAGCTTGAAATAGAACAAGGAGCACATGAGCAGGAACACCGCCCACATTGAAATCCGGAAAAGCCGGGCTTTGCCCGGATGCTCGATCATGGGCATGAGGATGCGCCGGTAAAGACCTTCCAGTTTTTCCGCCACCTCATGCTCACGCTTTTCCGCCACAGCAAGATACTCCATGGAGGGCCTGAACATGGGGCTGATGGCCAGCCAGGGGGTGAACACAAAGGCCGCAAACAAGGAGATGAGCATGGCCACGGAACCCAGGGCGGGAATAGGCATCATGTAAGGTCCCATCATGCCGGTTACGAATCCCATGGGCAGCAGCGCACCGATGACCGTGAAGGTGGCAAGAATGGTGGGGTTGCCCACTTCCCGCACGGCATCCACGGCAGTTTCCGCGTCCGTCCTGCCCTCCTCCAGCCAGCGACGGTAGATGTTCTCCACCACCACGATGGCGTCATCCACCAGGATACCGATGGCGAAGATCAGGGCGAACAAGGACACCCGGTCGATGGTGAAACCCAGCAGCCAGGCGCCGAAAACCGTGAACAGCAAGACCACGGGAATGACCAGCAGCACCACGATGGCGGGCTTGAGGGCGCGGAAAGCCCACCAGACCAGAATAAAGACGAAGAACGTGGCCACGAACAGCTTGAAGATCAACGCCCTGACCTTGTCATTGGCAGTCTTGCCATAATTGCGGGTCACGCTCACCTGCACATTGCTGGGTATCAGCCGCCCCTTCAGATCTTCCACACGCTCCAGGATCTTGTTGGCCACGACAACGCCATTGGTGCCTTTTTTCTTGGCAATGGCGATGGTGACGGCAGGCACGCTGATGGCCAGGTCGGGATTCTCCGCCGCCGCCCCGGTGTAATAGGCCACCATGCGCTTGGCATCCTCAGGACCCTGGCGTACCTGCGCCACGTCACGCACGTACACAGGCACGCCATTGTGGCTACCCACCCTCAAGCGATTGATGTCATCAGCGGTTTGCAGGAATTTGCCTGTCACCACGGTGAAATGAGTGCCGCCGGCCTCAACATTGCCAGACTGCTGCTCCACGTTGGCCTGTTGGATGGCCTGGGCCACCTGCCCCAGGCTGATGCCATAACCCGCCAGGCGCTCGGGCAGCACCTCCACCGTAACCTGCTCGGCGCGTCCTCCCACCACGAAACTTTCCCCGGTCTCGGGAATCTCCTTGAGGGATTGAAGCACGGAAAGAGCCAGGCGGCGCAATTGGCTGTCATCCACGTCGGGAATGCCGTCCCCGTTGAAATCCTTGTCCGACCACAGGGTCAAAGTGACTACCGGCACATCGTCTATACCCTTGGCCTGCACCAAGGGCGGCGACACACCATTGGGGATCTTGTCCATGTTGGAGGCCAGCTGCTCATTGACCTTTACCAGGGAAGGCTCCATGTCTTCCCCCACCTCGAACTGCACGGTCACCATGCCACCACCGCGCTGGGAAGCGGAATAGACGTGCTTGACGCCCTGGATCTCCCACATCATGCGCTCCAGGGGCTCAATGGCCAGAGAAGCCACTTCCTCCACGGGCGCGCCAGGATACCGGACGAACAGATCGATGAGGGGAACGGAGATCTGCGGGTCTTCCTGCCTCGGCGTCATGATCAGACCGGCCAGGCCCAACAGAAACATGGTGATGTACAGCAGGGGCGACAGAGGGGAGTTGATGAAGAAGCGCGCCGTACGCCCCGCGACCCCGAGATTCTCTTCTTCCACGATATTGGACGATGGGGGATTGTGGGGTTTGGTATCGAGCTCACTCATACCATCAGTAACCTGTGTAAGTTGTTATGTGATTCATGGCCCCTGATGGGGCCATATTCAAATGTCTGCCAGACCATATGTTGCCGCGCGGGACCCGCGAACCCCCGTCTCCACATGGCTGAGTCGCCCGGCAGGTCAGGATCCGGAAATCATCCCCGGTCGTGGATTGACATAGATCCGGTCGCCCGGCGCAAGGCCGGAAAGTACGGTGACCATGCCATTGTCCAGTCGGCGGCCCTCCCGGATCAGGCGCAGCTCCACCTTGCCTTCCTCGTTCTGCACATATACCACCGGCAGACTGCCCCGGTAACGGATGGCAGAAGCCGGGATCACCGGCAGGCTGCCTGTTGCCGCGGCATGGCTGGTGTCCGGGATATTGATCTTGGCGTACATGCCCGGCTGGGAGATGCCCTGGGGAATGTCGAACTTCACCTTGATGGTGTGCCGCCGGGCATCCGCCATGGGATAGATCTGGGCCACGCGCACGTCCACGGGTTCGGCGTAATCGTCGAAGGTGGCAGCCTTCTTGAGCACCATCATCTCCTGCAGGCCGGTCACCAGCCGGGCAGGAACGTCCAGCTCCACCTGCAGCCAGGTGATATCGGCAAAACGCAGCATGGGTACGCCGGGCTGCACCGTATCCCCCACTTCCACCATCTTGTCCATGATCACGCCATCGAAAGGCGCCAGGCTCTTGGCATCACGCAGTTTCGCCTCGATGGCCTGGATTTCGGAACGGATGCGCATGATGGCGGAACGGGCCTGCTCGATGCGGGTGGTGGAAGCGAACAGGTCGGCGCTGCGCTCGGCCCCGCGGTCGCGCTCCCCAATAAACTCCTCGGCAGGACGGGTGAACATCTGGTCGAACAAATTGGGTATGGCCATGCCCCCCGGAGCCGCCTTGGACTTGGGTGACCACAGTTCCCGGGAATACTGCACCCCGGCGTTGCGCAGTTCCGCCTCGGCAGAGGCCAGCTGGGCATAGGCCGCGGCGCGTTTGGCCAGCAGCTCGGAATCATCGATGGCCACCAGCAGAGTGCCTTCCTTGAAGGCATCCCCCTCGATACCGGCAATATACTTGACCCGACCGGGAATCTGCGCCGCCAGGGTCACCTGCTTGTAAGGCACCACGGTCCCACCAATGGATACCGTGGGCTGGCGGTCCGACGCCTGCACCACGAAGATCTCGCCAAAGCCACCCGGATCCTGCGCCAGCACCGCACCGGAACTTCCCACTGTCATGAAGAAGGCTGCAATTAGCGCTCGCATTGTCCTGATATTGCTCATATACGTGATTTCCAAGAATTCTGACAAGTTCGGGCATGTCACCCGGAAGAAAGGTCCGGAGCCGGAAATTCCGGCCCCTGGCTGGTTACCCGCAGCCGGCGTGGCAGGGACCTACACCTTGCCCATGACGGAAAAACTTTTGATGAAGGGTTTGGCCATCCTGGGGTCCTTGATCATGGCCGCGTAATCCCCCACCTTGAACTTCATCTTGCCCGTGGTGAAGGCCGCCCCCAACCCCATCATGCCCGGGGGCTTGGCAATCCACTTTTTCCATTGATCAGCGGAGGCGCGGATGTCCCAGTTCAGTTCCTCGCCGCTGTAGGCGCCGCCGGACACCGCCTTGCCGTTTTCCACCACCAGGACTCCCGTGGGCTGGTCATCATCGGGAAAACCGTACCCTATCACGCTGTTAAAACCGATTTCGCTCAGAGGACCGACCAAGTCGCTCTCGTCGTTCCAATGCTCGGCAAAAGAAGCCATCCATTCCGCAGAAAAAAGCTCAGCCATGTTACACCTCCACAATAATTCTCGTTATTCACCCACTGCCGCCAGTGCCCAGGGGAGGGACTGCCGACATATAAACCAAGATTATCCAATATTCCAACGGATTTTTCCATCACCAGGAACATGGCAGGCCATGAAAACACCCCCCCAGGGAGGGTGTCGCAAAAGGCGGCAGCCTCCGCGATGCAAGGATGCAACACCCTTTTCGATGGCTGTAAGCCATTGAAAATGGAGGAATCGGAAAATCGCATTTTCCCATTCCGAGTCGTAAAAGCCCAGGGATGGGCTTTTACGACATCCTCCCAGGAAAGAGGTTTGCCTGAGATCGAGGAACCCGGACGGCCAGGAACTGTCCACAGCCAATGCAGGCCGGACTACCCCGCCCGGGCGACTCGGGTTACTATTCCGATCATCACTGCAACCAGAACAACCACCCCCTCGAGAAACGCCATGGCCGACCAAGACATCATCGAAAACCGACTCAAACACCTGGAATCCCATCTGGAAAAGGAAAATCCCATCCTTCTCAATGCCGTGCAAAGCTTCCGCGAACTAGACAAGGTCGCCTACCGCATGGGCCTGCTGAACCGCAGCGAATCCTTTGCCACCCAGATTCCCTGGTGGCCCCTGATCTCCATCCTGGGCACTTTTTCCGCAGGCAAGTCCACCTTCATCAACAATTACCTGGAAACCCAGCTGCAACGCAGCGGCAACCAAGCCGTGGACGACAAATTCACCGTCATCTGCTATAGCGAGGACCCCACCCCCCACGCCCTGCCCGGCGTGGCCCTGGATTCCGACCCGCGTTTTCCCTTCTACAAGATCAGCCGCGAGATCGAGCTGGTGGCCGAAGGGGAAGGCGACCGCATCGACGCCTACCTGCAGCTCAAGAGCTGCAACAGCGAGCGTCTCAAGGGCAAGATTCTCATCGACTCCCCGGGCTTCGACGCCGACGCCCAGCGCACCTCCACCCTGCGCATCACCGACCACATGGTGGACCTGTCCGACCTGGTGCTGGTGTTCTTCGACGCCCGCCACCCCGAGCCCGGGGCCATGCGCGATACCCTGGAGCACCTGGTGTCCAAGACCATACACCGGCCGGATTCCGGCAAGTTCCTGTACATTCTCAACCAGATCGACACCACAGCCAAGGAAGACAACCCAGAGGAGGTCATCGCCGCCTGGCAGCGCGCCCTGGGCGAACACGGCCTCACCGCCGGCCGCTTCTATACCATCTACAGCCCCACGGCCTCCATCCAGATCGAGGACGACAGGCTGCGCCAGCGCTACGAGAGCAAGCGTGACAAGGATCTTGCCGAGATCCACGGACGCATGGCCCAGGTGGAAGTGGAGCGCGCCTACCGCATCGTCGGCGCCCTGGAAAAGACCGCCCGGGAAATCGAGGAGCGCGTCATCCCCATCCTCACGGAGGCCCTGGCCCGCTGGAAGAAACGGGTGCTGTGGCTGGATGGCATCGTTTTCGGCCTCATCGCCGCCCTGGTGCTGGGCATCGGCCTGAGCCAGGGGCAGCTGGGCAACTGGTGGCAGTGGGTGCGGGCAAGCACCCTGCACAGCGGCATCTTCCTGGCTGTGGTGCTGGGCGGCGGCTTTGCCCTGCACCTGGCCCTGCGCCGGCTGGCTGCCCGCAGCCTGTCCGGCTGGCTGGGCAAGCAGGAGCACAGCCTGCCAGTGAAAATCGACCTGGCGGCGGCTTTCCACAAGAGCACCCGCCCCTGGCGCAGCCTGCTGGCCAAAACTCCTGCAGGCTGGGGACGCGGCACCCGGCGCAAGCTCTCCGCCCTCATCAACCGGGCCGACGAGTTCGTCCAGCAGCTCAACGACCGCTTCACCAATCCTTCCGGCCGTACGGAATCCGAAGTGGTGGAAAACGCAGACATGGAGCAGCCGATAGCGGAAGCCTCCTCTATCGATACAGCGGAAGCCCCCCCCATCGATACAACGGAAGCCTCCTCCATCGATACAACGGAAGCCTCCCCCATCGATAAGGAATAGACCGCCATGCTGGCCGGCGTGGACCTGGGCGGCAGCAAGATCGAAGCCATCCTCCTGGACGGGAATGGAAAGGCGCTGCTGCGCACCCGGCGTCCCACCCCGGCCGGTGATTACCAGGCCACCCTGGAAACCATCGCCAGCCTGCACCGGGAACTCGAGGCCCGCGCGGGGCAGCAGCTGTCCCTGGGAATGGGCACGCCCGGCTCCCGCTCCCCGGCCACCGGGCTGATGCGCAACGCCAACTCCACCTGCCTGAACGGCCGGGACCTGCAGGCGGACCTCGAAGCCCTGCTTGACCGGCCCGTGCGCATGGCCAACGATGCCGACTGCTTCACTCTGTCCGAGGCCGTGGACGGCGCGGGCCGGGATGCCGCCATGGTGTTTGGGGTCATCATCGGCACGGGCACCGGCGGCGGCATTGCCGTGAATGG
>JALVNE010000117.1 GCA_027026755.1 Sedimenticola sp.
TGGTGGCAGACCGAAACCGGCGCTCACATGCTCACCCCCCTGCCCGGCGCCACGCCGCTGAAGCCGGGTTCCGCCTGCTGGCCCTTCTTCGGCGTGCAGCCCGTGCTGCTGGACGACCAGGGCAATGAAATCGAAGGCAACCCCGCCTCCGGCAACCTGGCCATCAAGCATCCCTGGCCTTCCATGATGCGCACCGTCTATGGCGACCACAAGCGTTTCTACGAAACTTATTTCCAGATGTATCCCGGCTACTACTTCACCGGCGACGGCGCCAAGCGCGACGCCGATGGCTATTACTGGATTACCGGCCGGGTGGACGACGTGCTCAACGTCTCCGGCCACCGCCTGGGAACGGCGGAAATCGAATCCGCCCTGGTGCTGCATCCCAAAGTGGCAGAAGCCGCGGTAGTGGGTTATCCCCATCCCATCACTGGCCAGGGCATCTACGCCTATGTCACCCTCATGGCTGGCGAGGAATACGTGGACGAGCTGAAAGACGAACTAGTGCAGCTGGTGCGCAAGGAAATCGGCCCCATCGCCAAGATCAACATCATCCAGTGGGCCCCGGGCCTGCCCAAGACCCGCTCTGGCAAGATCATGCGCCGCATCCTGCGCAAAATCGCCGCCAACGAGCTGGACAACCTGGGCGACACCTCCACCTTGGCCGACCCCTCCGTGGTGGACGATCTCATCGAGAACCGCCTGAACCGGTGATTTTGATGACGGTATCACGGAAGCGCAAACCGCACTTGCCGCTTCCGTGATTGAAAAAGCCCAGGGAGGGGCTTTTTCAACAGCCCGCCAGAACGCTGGAACTGGGCAGCTATACATTCCCCTGTCGCTGGTGTAGTATTTTTGAGACAGTTGATCGCCAGACGATGACAGTGGGAAATGCTCAGGGACGGTTACAGCTCTATCTCCGACATTCAGCATCATCACCAGAACCGGTGGGTAGATAGTAGCTCGCTACCCCGTCGCATCCCTTACGCATGCAGGTTTTTCCGCTGTATTTATTTGTAACCTAATACCGAACGGGGATGAATAAAATCAAGAAGTTATGGTTACAGCGGAATTTTATTGGGCGGATTTGTCGTGTTGGAACATGACGGAATTGCTGTCGAATTGTAGTTAGCATTAGGTAGGTATATGTGGAACTCGATCTGGAAATTATTCTCAGCTCCATTTCAAGTTATGCGTAAAGGAGAACTGTACGGATACCCTACGGGTAGAAACCCAATAAGATACTTTTCTCTATGGTGGTCGGGTTTTCTGGCGTTGCTATCCGCTATATTTATATACCCACTATTCCTGCTTACTAAAGTTTTGGGGTTGGCAATATCGGCACGTTTTGACAATGATGCACGCACTAATGAAAAGGGTATTGAGATATATACAAAGTATAGGGGTAATATAACTCAATACGAATGGGATGAAATAGAAAAGATAGAGGTAATATTTATGCCTCCATTTCATCGGCCAGAGTTAGTGTTAAAAAATAGCATACGAGTTTCAGTACCATTAGCAAATAAAGAAGAACTGAAATTAGCCTGTGAGGAAAATGGTGTGGAGTTTATCGACTTTTCAAAATGAGCAAGAGATAGAACAGAGATAGAAGACACCCAAGGAGGTAGAAGACACCCATAAATCGGCAGAGATAGACAGCGGCAGAGATAGAAGACACCCATAAATCGGTATCCCCTCGAAACACCCAGTCATTTCGATGCAATC
>JALVNE010000118.1 GCA_027026755.1 Sedimenticola sp.
GTATCTACTCACCCCACCTTCCCCGCCAAAGCCATCTGAATAGCGATTAACGGATTGATGCCCTGATTAGCCATGGTTTGCAGATAGCTGGAAATACGGCAATAGGCCTGAGCATAGCGCTCGGTGCGAAAACAGCCAGAGACCTTCTGCTTCACCTTCGCCATGCGCAAATCCCGCTCGGCCCGATTGTTGGTGAAGGCCACATGGGGGTCACGGGCAAAAAGCAGCACAGCGGACTCATGCTTCCTGAGACGCTCCCAGAGGTTATGGGCATCGGACTTGGCGAGTTTTCCCCGTTTGCCCGAGGGTTTGGGTGGAATGGGCGGCAACGCTTTCTCCCCCCGGGTCATGATGTAGCGATAGCGCCTTTGCAGTCTGGCATAGGCCTTGTCATCGAGCCGTTTGTCCGGGTTTTGCGAGACCGCCTTGCAGGCCTCCTGCAACAGGCGCTTCAAGTTGCGCGCCCAAGCATAGCCATTGGCATCGACAATGAACGTCAATTCCCGCAGCAAATGCGAACCACACAAGCCATGCCCACAATGCGGGTAGGAGAGGTAGGAAGCCCAACAGTCATGTATCGTAACGCCACCATAGCGCGGAATGATGCCGATATCCTCAATGGCCCGCTTGCCCCGGTTTCGATGCAGGCACTTCAGGGTGATCTCCCCGGAGGCATAGACATGAATCCAGTGCTTTTTGCGATCCACCTGCAACGACGTCTCATCCACATGCAAGGCGGGCTGTGTAAGGATCTGCGCAATGGCCGCCGTTTCCCAGGCTTCCAGCGCCTGATGCAGGCGTAGCACGAACTTCAACAGCGTGGCTTCAGACAGCCCCACGCCCATCATGGCCTTCAACAGCTTCCGCACCCGGTTGATGGCCACCATCTGGCAGACCATCAGATCGATGGCAAAGGCCTTCAGGCCATCCCCATATTGCAATGGACCGGCGAGATCGGCGGGAAACGCCCCCCGGCTCTGCTGTTGGCAGGCGGGACAGACCTTGATCTCGGCGTCGACATGATCGACCACCTTCTCGAACAGGATATCGATCCGGGTGCGGCGCTCATGCGCTTGTGCGGGCACAGCGGCCAGATTCTCGCCACAGTGATCGCAGAAAGTCACCTCGGAAAGGGTCGCCGTCTCCACCGTACGGGTATTGCCCGCCGCGGCCGACCTGTCGGCCTTGCCCTTGCCGTGCGACCCGCTTGCCGGCAATGCCGAGTCATCCTTGTCTGTCTGTGACGGCGGCAGGCTGGAATTGGTAGAAGTCTTGCGGGTCTTGCGCTCCATGAAGATGGCGAGGATCAGATCGATGATCATCAGCATGCTGCGCATGAGCACACGCACCTCATCGTTGACCTTGCCGGCGGCGCACAAGGCATCGAACTCGGCTTTGACCTTGTCTACTTCGGCGCGAACGGATTGTTTGTCGATAGTGGCCATCGCATGCAGCAAGAATGATTCGATAACTGCATCATATCATTGGTTTTTCTGGCCTCTCGGAATGAGCGGAGACGGCCGAAAACGAGGCAAGACGAAAGCAGGCCTCGGCAATGCAAGAAAAGGGCGTAGAGCGCCAACTGACAAGGCGGGTAGCGACCTTACAGGCGCATCACAGAATTTTCTATTTTGTCCCGAAAAAAGCTGTCAAGTGTTTTTTTGGATTTTTTTATTCGATGGGGGGGTGAGCAGTTACTCGCGAAGCACCAGTCCGCCT
>JALVNE010000119.1 GCA_027026755.1 Sedimenticola sp.
GCTTTCATCGTTAAGATGTTAACCGTAACCCTAGCCCTAATATCTCAACAGTCACTAGTGCTGACCGTGTCAAACACACTATGTTCCATGAGATACTTGTACATGCAAGATATTTCTACTTTGTAGGAAACCTTGTTAAATGACTATGCTATGTGAAGTAATATGAACTTGTTCACAGTAATGGTGAAGATTGATGAACTGCTGTGTTTTATTATTTGTGTTACGAGTAAGCTATTGAACGAGTTGCACGAGCTATTGAACTGATTGAATCTTTTTTGACTTGCTGTGTAGTTCTGTTGAATAATTTTGTTGCAAGAAATTTGTAGAATTACTGTGGAATGTGAAGCGATAGAACTCTGTTTTTGTCCTTTAAACTAATTTCATTTCCACAGTTGATTTCGGCATAAGCTATTTTTGCTTTGCAGTAAACTTTGTCAAATTTCTGTAGCGTTAAGCGACAGACATCTGTTTACTCATATGTTAACGTTTGCTGAACATCTTTATTGCATTGGCTGGTTTAAGTGAAAACTATTTCTGCTTTTCAGGAAACTTTGTTGAGTTACTGTGCAGTGTAAAGCGAAAGAAATCTTTTGAAGCTTGTTGAACAATTTTGTTGCATTAGTTAGTTTACGTGTAAACTATTTCTACTTTGCAGCGTGAAGTGATAGAAATCCGTTAATGTTGGTTGAACAACTTGCTTCATTAGTTTGTTTAAGTATTGAACTGCTTCTGCTTTTCACGAAACTTTCTTACGTGAGTATGCAACTCTGTTGAAATGTTTGTTGCATTAGTTGGCTTATGTATAAAATAGTTCTACTTTGCCAGAAACTTTGTTAGATAAGTATGCACTTCTGTTGAAGTGCGCATTGCATTAGATAGTTTAAGTGTAAACTATTTCTACTACCCAGGAAACTTTGTTGAGTGAAGTGATATAAGCCTGTTTTCCGGAATAATGAAGTCTATTGACAAACCATTTGTAATGTGCAGGAAACATTGTTGAGTTAGTTGATGCAAAGTAGAAATAGTCTTCACCAAAACTATCTAATGCAATGAAACACTTCAACAGAACTTCATACTCGTCTAACAAAGTTTCTGACGAAGTAGAACTATTTCATACATAAGCCAACTAATGCAACAAAATTGTTCAACAAGCTTCAAAAGATTTCTTTCGCTTCAGACTTCACAGGAACTCAACAAAGTTTCCGGCGAAGTAGAAATAATTTACACTTAAACGATCTAATGCAATGATACACTTCAACAGAACTGCATGCTCATCTAACAAAGTTTCTGATAAAGTAGAACTATTTCATACATAACCGAACTAATGCAACAAACATTTCAACAGAGTTGCATACTCATGTAAGAAAGCTTCGTAAAAAACAGAAAATGCTAATACTGAAACAAACTAATGAAACAAGTTGTTCATCCAACATTAACGGATTTCTACCAGTTCACGCTGCAAAGTAGAAATAGTTTACACGTAAACTAACTAATGCAACAAAATTGTTCAACAAGCTTCAAAAGATTTCTTTCGCTTCACACTTCACAGTAACTCAACAAAGTTTTCTGCAAAGCAGAAATAGCTTAACTAATGCAACAAAATTATTCAACAAACTTTAAAGGATTTCTTTCGTTTCACAATACACAGTAGCTCTTCAAAGTTTCCTGCAAACTAGAAATACCAAACTTCTTCAACATTTCTTCATATTTTTATCC
>JALVNE010000120.1 GCA_027026755.1 Sedimenticola sp.
TTGACCCGGCGACTAAATATCTCGTCCTCAGCCGCCCTGTCTGCGCGGGTGGCAAGGCATCAACGCGCCGCTGTAGCCGCTCTACAGCAAGGGTTGATGGTGAATCGCGTAGCGCGAGAAGGCCCCCTGGGGGGTGCCTGCAAGCCGCGCCTTGATACGCGCCCTGTTTGAAGCACTGAGGGCGACATATTTGGTCACCGGGTTGATTAGGTATGAGAATCGCACTGGGAATCGAATACGACGGCAGCCGCTTCCATGGCTGGCAAACCCAGCAGCCGGGCGTGCGCACCGTGCAGCAGGAACTGGAAAGGGCCCTGTCCAAAGTGGCCAATCATTCCGTGGAGGTTCACGCGGCCGGCCGCACGGATACCGGGGTGCATGCCAGCTGCCAAGTGGCTCATTTCGACACAGAAGCCGCGCGCAAACCTCACGGCTGGGTCATGGGCAGCAATATCAACCTGCCCCAGGACATCAGCGTACTCTGGGCCAGGGAGGTGAGTGATGAATTCCACGCGCGCTTTTCCGCCCGGGGCAGAACCTACCGTTATTACATCCTCAACCGCCTGAGCCGTCCGGCTCTGCTCGACAAGCGGGTGACCTGGGTGCATGGTTCCCTGGATGCGGAAAAGATGCATGAAGCCGGTCAGGCCTTGCTGGGCACCCATGATTTCAGCAGCTACCGCACGGTGCACTGTCAGGCCAAAAGCCCCGTGCGCACCTTGCGCGCCTTGCAGGTGAAACGCCGGGGGGATTATGTAGCCCTGGAGGTGCACGCGGACGGTTTTCTACATCACATGGTGCGTAACATCGCCGGCGTGCTGATCGCCATCGGCAGCGGTGAACAGCCCGTGGCGTGGGCGAAGGAAGTGCTGGAGCACCGTGATCGTACTTTGGGGGGCGTGACCGCTTCGCCCCATGGGCTGTATTTTCACCGGGTGGACTATGATCCCCAATTCGGTATTCCTTCCCACGCACAAGACTTCCCCCTGCTGATGTTATAATTCATCGCTTATGCGAACACGAATCAAGATCTGTGGAATCACCCGCCTGGAAGATGCCCGGGCGGCGGTTCAGGCCGGGGCCGATGCCCTGGGGTTCGTGTTCTATCCGCCCAGTCCCCGGTATGTGGAGGCAGGCGAAGCGGCGTCCATCATCCGCTCGCTACCGCCTTTCATCACCAGCGTGGCCCTGTTCGTCAACGCGGACCGGGAAACCATTGCCAGGGTGCTGGAAGAAACGGGCATCGACCTGATTCAGTTTCATGGCAATGAATGTCCGGATTACTGCGCCGAACATGGCCGCCCCTGGATCAAGGCCTTGCGCATGAAGGACGATGTGGACCTGGACAAGCTGGCCCGGGACTACGCCGGCGCCCGGGCCCTGCTGCTGGACGCCTACCGCCCCGGCGTGCCTGGCGGCACGGGTGAGGCCTTCGACTGGGGACGCATTCCGGCGGAACTGGCCGGGCGTATCGTGCTGGCCGGTGGCCTGACGCCAGACAACGTGGCGGAGGCCGTGCGTCAGGTCAGGCCGTACGCGGTGGACGTGAGCGGTGGCGTGGAAGCGGAAAAAGGTATCAAGGACCCAGACAAGATCAAACGATTCATACGAGGTGTGCAGCTTGGAGAACAATGACTCATTCATGAATATGCCGGATGAACACGGCCATTTCGGCCCCTATGGCGGCATTTTCGTGGCGGAAACCCTGATGGAA
>JALVNE010000121.1 GCA_027026755.1 Sedimenticola sp.
TCGTGTTTTTATCAGGAGAAATCGGATAAAATCTGAAATGGCCGGCAAATACATCCAAATTCATAAGGATATAATGATCCGGGGAGCTATGCTGCCGCCCTTTTGGCCAGATTGTGCGAAATAGCCAGCAATCCTGCTTCTATTTCCACCTTCTCCAGGCCCCGAAGCATAAATCTCCTGAAGCCTTTGTTGTGTTTGATAATACCAAAGGTGGCCTCCACATCAGCAGGCCTCTTCTTTCTGTGCATTATTCCCTGTTCTGACAACAAGTTCTCCCTGGCTTTCTTCCTGTAGCGTTGTAAATGGTGATTGATGCTCACTATCCGGTTGCCTTTTCCCTTGTGACAGGGGCCCCGCAACGGACATCCATAGCAGTTTCTGGCCTGATACCGTGCATACACCTGTTTGTATCCACTCCTTGACCACCGCTCCCCGTCCGCTATTCTGTCCATCGCCTGTCCCATAGGACAATACACCTTGTCCTGCTCCTTGTTATAATACAGGTTAACGGTCGGAAAAGGGTCCTGCCTGAATTTCTTTTGTTGCTCCTTGTGAAAGTTGTTGTACTTTACATAATTGTCGATTCCATGCTGCTCCAGGTATTCATAATTCTCCTGGTTGCCATATGCCCCGTCGGCCGTGACCGCTTCGGGGTATCTGCCATATAAGTCCTCAAAGTTTTCCATATGCGGCTTGAACATCAGGGTATCACCCGGACTCTGATGAATGGTGTAGTTGACAATATACTGATCCGTAGTGCTGACCTGCCAGTTATAGGCCGGTTTGAGTTGGGCATTACCATAGTGGTCTTCCTTCATTCCCATGAATGTAGCGTCGGGGTCTGTCTTCGAATAACTCCTCCTGCCGTCCAGTATCTTCTCCTTCTGCTCGTATTCGGCCATCTTCCCCGGCCAGTGCTTCTTTGCTCGATAGAGCTTCTCCCTGACCTTTTTGGGAACCTTCCTGCCCTTCAGGGCTTTGTCTATCTTTTCGACTACCTGCTCTACTTTCTTGCTGTCGATCTGTCTGAAGTCCACTTCATCTTCTTCCGCCAGCTCTTCTTCGGCTACCTTCTGGGTATATTGCCACAACTCATCCAACTGCCTGGCAATGCGTTCTTTATTCGTCCTGATGCTTTTGGCCCATACGAAGGTGTAGCGGTTGGCGTTGGCTTCTATGCGCGTGCCATCGGTGTAGATGTCTTTTATGCTCAGTACCCCTTCTTCCATGAGCAACTCGACGATCTGACCGAATATCAGCCGCAACACGCCTTTCAATCGCTCAGAGCGAAACCGGGCTATCGTATTGTGATCAGGGCGGTTCATGGCCGACAGCCACATGAAATGAATGTTCTCCCTGAGTGCCTGCTCTATTTTCCTTGATGAGAAAATATTGCTCAGATAACCATAGACAAGCACCTTGAGCAGCATCCTGGGGTGATAAACCGACGTGCCACCGGGCTTGTAGGCTGCGAGCAGGGGTTCCAGATTGATTCTCTCGATTACTTCGTTGACCACCCGTACCGGGTGATCCGGCTCAATCAATTCCTCCAATGATGGAGGTAATAGCATGATTTGATTGATATTGTAATCCTTAAATACTATATTATTCGACTGATTTGTCATACCTTAAAATACAAAATTTTAAGGGAATTGGGGAGAGAAATCTCCCCTTTTTTCTTACCAATTCTTCTGACTTTTGAGACAGCCTC
>JALVNE010000122.1 GCA_027026755.1 Sedimenticola sp.
AGGTCCTATTACTGCCGTTATTGAAGCTTATGAGTAGCAGCAGTTTCACGACATAGTTGAAGCATAAGTAAATGCGTCGTCCGTGCGTTATTAAAAGCGAAATCCGTGTATCATAGCATGAATGGAGCTTAGAGAAAATTTTGCGTAAAATTTCGCTGTCAACAATGAAGCATCAACTTCACCTTAATCAACGTGTACTGTACTGTCAGAATCAACTTTCCTTCTACGACAAAGCGATTCACACCATCACATTGAATAAGCATCAGTTTCTCAACCTGGATGATGCGACACGCTCAAGGCATAAGCTGCACAAGAAGGCTTATTACTTGTGGGAGAATGCATGGCTACACAATGATCAAGAAACTTACATTTACACCTATCCTCAGGCTTACTTCATGTTCTGTCCTCTGAGTTGGAAAACCTACATAAACAGAACGCATGACATCATTTTATCACTCCTGCGAGATGGAGAATGTGAACATTATCAACATGCTGCGAACCATGAGCCTCGATCTCGAAGACTATCATCGCAAGTTCGGAGAAAAACTCCACTGTAGTCGCTCCGAAATGCTACTGCTACGTGTGAGCAACGGAAGAAACGTTTAGTATTTTCGAAGAGATACCACCCAAATTCTCAGCCCTTTTTCAAAGCGAAGCAGACAGCATGTGCAGGGAACTTTTCCAAGTCCTTCGAATCACAGCAATCAAACCGTTAGTGATCTCGGACACTGTGGTCAATGCACAACTAAAGACGAAACCATGTCTGAAGAAGATTGCGCAGAGTGACGCTAGTCTGCTTTATGAAATTGAACTCTTATTAACAAGTGGTCCGCTGCTCATATTGCCGTGTTTCATAATGGCAAGGTAATTATCACTGGTGTAAAGTCCATGGAATCTTGCATTCATGTCCTCACGTTGCTAAGGCCATATTTGAAAGCATTATAAAGTAACAGTATTGTTTGAACATTTCTTTTCCAATGAGTAATAGAACGCAAGCGCATGTTTATTTTCATAAGGGGAAGCAGTAGAGGTCCACGTGACACACTGAGGATCGTGAAACCGATTGAGAATAAAGTTACTGCAAAAAAGGCCACATGCGGATGATAAAGGATGTAGATAGCTCTTTCGATTCACTGAAAGACTGAATATATCGACTGAGCCAGCGAATGAGTGCATTACTGAGAAGTAAGGTGAGATAATCAAAGACTTCTCCGCGCTCGTAGTGGTCAACAAAGACAGTTTCGCAGTGCTCGCCTGGTAGATCATGTTCCTGTGTGTACACAATCAATAAGAAGGGCTAATGTGGTACGGAAGCGGGTAGATTATCCATAGACTACACTCCGTGAAAGGCTTGCAAAGTTGCGCCATTATCATGTTGTTCAGTTGTGTCTATTTTACTCTTACTTACTCCCTCTTACTCAACCATCTCTTCGTGTATAATGAGTAATTACGTCGCACTGTTGAGTGGTTTCAATCAGTGAATCCAATGCTGCAATACTATGCTCTATTATAAAGCATTATTTGTAGGTGTGGTATTCTAGAAGAACATCAGCTTCCTACACGTAAAATCACGATGAATGTCACACAGTAGCGATGCGGCATCTTTTCATGGCCTTACACATGTCTTTTCGTTACCATCGAATGTTTGTGTGCTCTCCTTAATTATGATCCGGTGTTGTTTAACTTGCACATTCGTAGAATAATAGAGCT
>JALVNE010000123.1 GCA_027026755.1 Sedimenticola sp.
ATCTTTTTCAATACCGCCTCTTTGCGTTCTGCTGAATATCTCATTACGGTCCTCTCTTCACCCCCTCTCAGGTCTAAGTTAGAATCCCACAGCTGTGGGGTGACAAGTATCCTGACAGAGGGGGGAGGGTTTCTACCCATACAGATAGGCGAGTACCAGTATGACTGGTCTTCCAGTCTATTTCATATTCATCAGGATAGAGTTGTCCTGACATGCTTTTTGTTTTTAATTTATTTATGAGATTCGTGGCGAATTCTTCTTTTGGTTGGCTTGCATTATGGGTATCGTTCTCAGATACTCCGATTATTCCCGAAGAATTCATAATGCTACGTAATACTTCTGCTTCTTGTTCAGATAGTATTTCATCGTTTTCATCAGAATCAAGCTGAATGGCATCAAAAAAAACTTCTAGAAAAGCAGAAAAAGAAGATTTCCTATGATCCGTTATGGTTTCATTCAATGACCTTTTTTGAATGGTTGCATAAAATTCATCAAGTTTTTCTTTTTTCTTCATATTCTCGAACCATGCACCATTGAGTTCCTCCCCAAGATCGAGCATCAATCGGAATTCATCTTCATAGGCTGTTTGCAAGCAAAGAACTGAAAAGCGCAACAGGTCCTCTTCGTGGTCTTCCACAATTTTCTTGGATTCATGTGTTTCTAATGCTTCAGGGTCTTGACTTTCTTGGTTGATCATTCTCAAGAGAAGAAAGGAGTTTAAAAGCCTTTTGTAACTTCTAGGATTTAATCCAACTGAATTCAGTAATAGTCTTTTATACTTTGACAACTCCCGGTTCGTAGGGGTTACAGAAATTGTTTCCAAAAGCCCTCGTATATAATTATCGATGTCATATAGGTGCATAGGTATGTTGTAAGGGACTTGTATAATCTTGTCGAAAAAGCTTCGGCCGTTAACTTCGCCTTCCCCAACATTAAATTTTTCCCGCAGCCCTTGCACGACGATCTTGTAGTCACAAGCAAGGACAAAAACACATTTTGGTACATCCAGAAATAATTTTAAGGATTCAAGAAGTTCGACTGCTTTTAGTAGTACCAATCGATCAATGTCGTCAATGAAGACCACGAAGCGTTTTATTTCATTTGTATGATCATTGGTCACTGATTCGACTATGTTTTGAATTTGTTCTCTGAGTGAACTAAGAAATTTTGCTGGGTCTGTGTCTTTTTCTTGCAATAAATCATCAGCATCTATGCCAGTAGTATTTTTTATTCCAGCCTTGAGCGCAAGGAAACCGAGTTGTTTTATGTTGTTCTTGACGGTTTTTAGCTTGTCATTTTCTTTCGCAACTTTAGACAGTTGATCAAGGAAACTCGAAAGTAGAGAAAGAGACAATGAGTTTTGCAGGTCGAATTGTGAATACTGCCAAGTATTGAACCATATAGGGTGGATCTGTCCTGCGCGTGTTTCTGGTGTATCAGGTCCGGAGCAGCATAGTTTTCCCTTGATTAATTCCATCATGCTTGTCTTGCCGCTTCCCCAATCTCCTTGGATAGCTATAGTCATAGGGGTGTCACAAGAAGCGATGAAGTTACTGAGGACTTTGGCATGATCCTCAAGTCCGAGGGTATCGGCATCGAAAGTCGTGATTGGTTCGTCTTTGATTCCGCTGTGTGATTTTGTTTCCATGATTCTGTCTTTCTCTTATAGTAGAGGTAAATAATCCGATGTGCCCATTACGAAGGCATATATCGAAGTTGTTTTGATAGTGTGATGGCCATAAGGATTGCTATCCGGACCTTGGCTATATTGGTGCATACGAAAAGTGGAGGTCCCACTCAGAATTATCCTGAATGGGATTGGCCACTTCGATTCAGTATGGATTACAATTGAAACCGACAAGTGAGCATAATTCAAACTCTATTGAAGATTGTTCTGTGTTGGAATGGATTAATGAAGCTGGGAAATTTCTTACTAGCCATACTGGGTATGCAACCAAGCGCCTGAGTAAGCCGCTCGTTCTCGTCCTTGTCACCTTGGATGAGAGTGAATGAGGTTTCGTTTTCCATGGCGTATTGAATGGTCATTCGTCCTGGCCGCAGTCTATCACCCGCACAGAAAAAACGGGGCACTCTCCAGATGGAAAGCACCCCGTTGGCAAGTGGGCGATTGGACTGAGCTGCATCAGCCCTTGCGCTGCGGCGCCAGCCGATACCACGACTGCCCCCGCAAATCTCTCCCCCGATACCGGTAACTCGGCAGCCCCTCGAACGCCTGCTGCTGGTAATGCTGCTCAGCACTCAGGGCATCCGCCTGTTGCAAGGCTGCTTTCAGTGCCGAACGGGGATAATGGCTGGCTCGGTCCGAACGGCACAGCAGATGACGCAGGGTATTGGCCAGGGTGGAGTCGATGTTCCCAAGGTACGGCCCAAGGATTTCCAGGGTAAGGGCATCATGGTGCAATACCTGCCCCAAATCCGTATAGCCTTGGGTTCCCCGGTACACCAATATCTTGCCGATATCATGAAGCAGGCCAGCGGTAATCAGCAAATCCCGCTCCAAAGCAGGCGAGTTCATTGGCCACAGCCCCATCAGATAATCCACCACCTCCAGGCTGTGACGCAACAAGCCGCCCGGTTCATTATGGTGATGATTCAGGCTGGCAGGCATCTGAAGATAGGCCCAGGCCCGTTGTCCATCCCCCAGCAGGGCATTCATCAGCCCTTGAAGCGAGGGATGACGGATGGAGGCTACCTGATGAACCAGCCGCACCAAATCGCCTGGATGAATAGCCCAGTTGCGGGGAATGGCTGTTACCCCAGCCATTGCTGGTGAACACAGTTGCCATTCCCGCAACGTGGGCCAGGGATTGGCTGCTGAGGTGGACGGCGTGAGCCGGGGGAGCAGACAATCCCCAACCTTGGGCAGCGGGCAGACTGGCTCATTAACGCTGGTTATCGGTGATTCGAAGAACGGCGGCTCATAAAGCGCCACTTTCTCCAACTGCTGGTAATTGCCCAGCACAAGCAAAGCGCCGGTCCGCGCATCATCGAACCAGATGCGTTCACGCACCTGCACCACCCGCATGGGAAGAAAAGGACGTGACACTGTGGAAAACAACTGCTTCATGCCGCCACCCCCTTGAGCCGCTGCGCCTGCTCGATGGTGTGAATCAACGCACCAATGAACCGCGCCTTGTCCCGTTCCTGCCACTGCTGCAAGGTTTCAATCACCAGCCGCAACAGCACCTCGGCATCCGATGCCATCCACTCCGGTGCCTCCAGCAGGGCATGAAGGATCTTGCCATTGCCCCGCAGGTTGAAATGAATGGACAGCTCATTGGCTATTTCAAACACCAGTTGTTCAAAATGATTCCGATACGCCTCTTCATGGATAATGGCGTAAAGGGGCGTGGACTGAGAAGGTTTACTGCTCATCCTGCACCTCCTTCTCATTCCTTTCCCCGCCCATTCCAGACGGGGGCTGAAAATTCGCCGTCAACAAGCGCTCAAAGGCCGACCCATCCCGGCGGGTCAGATTCGGTACATAGCGTGAATACACCCGAAACAGCATCTCCGTACTGGCATGCCCCATCTGCCGGGCAATCCATTCCGGATTCTCCCCCGCCGCCAGCCACAAGGTGGCTGCCGTGTGCCGGGTCTGATAAGGCCGGCGCTTCTTCAGCCCCAGATGCCGCAACAGCGGATACCATACCCGCTTGGTCACATTGTTGTGATCCAGAGGATTCCCCTCACGGGTACAGAACACATAGCGTGAACGGCCCCGGGAAATCGCCTCCTGCTCCTTCAAAGCCTCATACACCGGCTGTGACATCTGAATCTCCCGCTGGGAACCATCGGTCTTGGTGTACTCCTCACGCCCATCCACCCGGGTCTCACGCACCAGAATCAGCCGGTTCTCGAAATCCACATACTCCCACTTCAAACCGTCGATTTCCCCCGTACGCATCCCGGTAAAGAACCGCACCGTATAGTAAGGCCGGAAATCCGCCCGTACCCGGGCCAGAATCTGCTGCACCTCATCAAGGGAGAAGGGCTCCACATGGGTGCGCGGTACCTTCAGCGACTTGATGTTCCGGTAAGGCGTGGTAAATTCATAGCGGTCAGCTGCTTCGTCGAGGATTTGGCGCAACGGCATCATGATGCTGTTGATGCGCTTGGGAGACAACGGCTTACCTTTACGCCCCTGGACTTTGGCGAGCTCGGAGCGAAAGGCAAGGATCTCCGCCTTGGTGATGCGGCTGACCCTTTTCTCCCCAAAGGCCGGCTTGAGACGGCCTTCGATGATGATGCGCATATTCTTGCGATGACTGTGACGCCAGCGCACCTCGTTCTCCGCGAACCAGGTATCGGCGAAGTCAGCGAAGGTGGGCAGCGCGGCATCCCAGTCCGGGTTGACGCCCATAGGATAAGTACCCTGGTGGACGCCATTCATCGGCACCTGTCCCGCACCTGGCGCCCCCGTGGCCTGGGACACCGCTTCCGCCACGGGATTACCGTCCACGTCCGGCGCTGGCGTCTGAAAATGCACCAGGTTACGGCTGTTGGGGAAATACTTGGCGTAGTCGAAGGTGCCGGCCTTGATGTCCGCCTCAATCTTGTCGACCACACGCTGAACCTTCTTCCGGTTGGTCGCCGTATCATTCAGATCCAGATATTCCCGGCAGCGCTTTCCCTTGTAACGAAAATCCACGAACAGCTTGCCCGTGGCCTTGAGTACACGAACACTAGCCATTGCAGACACCTCCGTTGGACATGGGGAGCGTAAAACCACCGGCCATGGAGAACTTGGCCATGTCTTCCTCGATTTGCTCCCAGATATAGAGAATCTTGCGCCCGCCGAAAGGACGGATGTAATGAACACCCTCCAGCAGTACGCTGTCTTTCAGGCGCTCACGGATGGTACGCGGGTCGTACTTGATTTTTTCGGACAGTTCATCAGTGGTCAGATAAGTACACATGGTTGTTACCTCGTTTTTCAGTGGTATGGTTCAGGCACTGCCCTGAAGCAGCGGCCTGTCGGCGAGACCCTCCCGCCTTCAGGTTCAAGATACCGGACTTTTCAAAGATGCAAGTTCAGCGCTTTTTGCCGGGATTCATCAGGTTGTTTTCTCGAATCCCATGCCCCACATCTCACAAGCCATCACAATGCAACAACTGCCCGGTATTCAGACGTCACGCCAGAGAAGGCTGCTTTGCGGGTTTCCAAAGACGAAGAATTCCAGTACGCTTGGTTTAGCAAACATGCACTTTTTTCCGAGAGCATGGAAAAACTTCATCTTGAGTGACATTTTGACAGAATAAAAGGCATATAGCAAGTCTTTTTGTCATTCAAAGTGACATTAATTTATGTAAACAGGATTTATCATGATTCGATGCCACCTTTCCCGCCTGATGGGCGAACGCAAATTGAAAGTCATCGATGTGGCAAGAGAGACCGGGTTGCACCGCAACACGATTACGCTCTTATATAAGGAGACCGCCAGTCGAGT
>JALVNE010000124.1 GCA_027026755.1 Sedimenticola sp.
TGCAGGTAGGCAGTGGTTTTTCTCTTGGACTCGATATCGCGATACACGGCCCTGGCCTGCTCCTCTGAAATTTCCAGGTATTCCGCCAGCTCCCTGGCCGGAACCTGATGATTGTAGCACCACAGGGCGGCGTCCATCTGCTGGTAGGGCAGGGCAAAGTAGAACTCGTCCTGGCCCTGTTCCAGGCTGTAGGTGTCCGTGGTCGGTGTGGTGCTGCAGATATTGTCCGGCAGGCCCAGGTGTCTGGCCATGGCATAGACCTGTGTCTTGTACAAATGGGCAATGGGCTTGATGTCTGCCGCACCATCACCATTCTTGACGAAAAATCCCTGATCGTATTCCAGGCGGTTGGGGGTGCCGACCACGGCATAGTTCAGCCGGTCGGCGTGAAAGTACTCCAGGTTCTTGCGTATGCGCTGTTTGAAATTGGTGGCGGCGACGATCCGCAGGTACTGTTTCAGCGCCAGGCGCTCCCGCAACAGCTCGCCGTCCGGAGTCTGCACCACCAGGTGAAAATGGTTGATAGCGCCCGCCTGGCCGCCGGAAATGACGATCTTGTTCTTCCAGCTGCCATCGTAATCAGGAAACACTTCACGGATGGCGGCATCGCGCTGCGCATAGCAGCCGATGGCTTCCAGGGTGGATGCAATGTTCTTGATTTCGTGGGATACGCCGAGAAAATCCACCATCTGCTGACCCAGCGTCACACTCTCGGGGGAAGAATCAGCTTCCGGCAACAGCAGGCCGAACACCTTGCCCGCCCCCAGGGTTCGCACCGCCAGCGCCAGGCACACCGAACTGTCGATGCCGCCGGATACGGCGACGACCAGCCCCCGTCGATGCAGGCGGGTTCGCAGCAGGGTGCGGATGAAATCGGATATCCGGGTTGCTTCCTGTTCCAGGTCGAGCTTCAACCCGTTTCTGATGCGTTCTTCGATGTTGCTCTTTGCCATCGCCTGTCGTCCCCATTTCCTTTTGTCCGCTATTCATAGTTTGCCAGAATCGGCCGGGCAGAACCATTCGATTTGGCGCCGGACAGGGCGGAGAAGGAACATATTCATGCTATATTTGCAGCCAGGCAGACGCCCGGTTCAGGTGCGTCCCCAGACCACGGAACAGGCTGGCAGACATCATGTGTGGAATATCCGGCATATTGAACCTCGATCATCGGCAGGCTCCTTCCCGAACGGAGCTGGAACAGATGATTCATGCCCTTCACCATCGCGGTCCCGATGGCTACGGTTTTCTGCTGCAAGGCCCCGTCGGCCTGGCCCATGCCCGCCTCAGCATCATCGACCTGGAAGGCGGGGACCAGCCCATACACAACGAGGACGGCTCGGTCCAGGTGGTGTTCAATGGCGAGATATTCAACTTTCTCGAATTGAGGGAAGAACTGGAGGCCCGGGGGCATCGCTTCTACACCCGTTCCGACACGGAAGTCATCGTGCACTTGTACGAGGAGTACGGTGACGACTTCGTGCATCACCTTGTCGGCCAGTTTGCCATCGCTCTGTGGGATGCGCCCCGGCAGCGTCTGCTGCTGGTCCGGGACAGGGCGGGAATCCGCCCCTTGTTCTACACTCTGGCCGGGGGACGCCTCTATTTTGCTTCCGAGGTGAAATCCCTGTTCACCCAGCCGGCGGTGCCCCGGGAACTGGATTCCCTGGCCTTGGGGGAAGTATTTACATTTTGGGCCCCGTTGGAGCCGCACAGCCTGTTTCGTGAGGTTCAGTCCCTGCCACCCGGACACCGTATCAGCGTGGAAAAGGGAAAGCTGCGGGTAGAACGCTACTGGGACTGGGCCTTTCCCCCGGAAGGGATCGACAATCATCGTTCCGTGCCAGACTGGGCGGAAGCGCTTCGGGCGTTGATGATCGATGCCGTACGCCTGCGCCTGCGCTCGGATGTGCCTGTGGGCGCCTATCTCAGTGGCGGCCTGGATTCATCCGTCATCACCTCCCTGATACACAATTTTACCGATACGCCCCTACGCACCTTTTCCATTGGCTTCGAGGACGAGGAATTCGATGAAAGCCGTTTTCAGAAAGCCCTGGTGGAATACCTGGACACGGAGCATACCCATGTCACCTGCACCAGGGAAGACATAGGCCGCATCTTCCCCCGGGTCATCTGGCATGCCGAGTCCACCATACTGCGTACGGCGCCCGCGCCCCTGATGTTGCTGTCGCAGCATGTGAGGGAGAGTGGCTACAAGGTGGTGCTCACCGGTGAGGGGGCGGACGAGGTCTTCGGTGGCTATGACATCTTCAAGGAAGCCAAGATCCGCCGTTTCTGTCACCGTTTCCCGGATTCGACCCTGCGCCCGCGGATATTGCAGCGGTTGTATCCCTATCTGAAACACTCCCCAGCCTCGGGTGGGGCCTTTGGCAAGCAGTTCTTCAGTCAGGGCATGGAATACATCGACCAGCCCTTCTTCGCCCACATACCGCGCTGGACGACCACGCAGCGGAGCTGGAAATTCTTCTCGAAGGAACTCAAGGAAGCCGTATCAGGCCGGGTTGGCTTTGAATCCATACTTCCCCTGCTGCCCGGAGACATCGACCGCTGGGAGCCTCTCAACCGCGACCAGTACGTGGAGAATCATACCCTGCTGTCCGGCTATCTGTTGAATTCCCAGGGGGACAGGATGGCCATGGCCAATTCTGTCGAGGGGCGGTTTCCCTTTCTCGATCATCGGGTGATGGAATTTGCCGCGGGTATTCCCCCACGCTACAAGATAAAGGTCCTGAACGAGAAGTATCTGCTCAAGCAATCCATGGCCGGGCTGATCCCGGAGAGCATACGCAGGCGCAACAAACAGCCCTACCGGGCGCCGGACAGCCAGTCCTTTTTCCGGGATGGGAAGGCCGCTGACTGGGTCATGGAATTGCTGAGTGACGCGGAGCTGCGCAGGGCAGGATATTTCAATCCGGATGCCGTGCAGAAACTCCTGAAGAAATGCGCGGCTGGCCGGGTCATAGGTTTTTCCGACAACATGGCCTTCGTGGGTATCCTGTCCACCATGCTGCTTGATAAGATGTTTGTTCAGGGATATTCTTCCGAAGCCTTCACCTGATGGGTTGGGGTACTTGTTGGATTCGGGGCTATGCCTACCAGGCTGTTGAAAAACACAGTTTTTCGACGGCCTGTGCGCGGCACAGGGAAGTGCCGCCATTGACAAGGAAGCGGGAAACCGCGTTTTCCGCTTCCGTGGTTGAAAAAGCCCATGGAAGGGCTTTTTCAACATCCTGCTGAGGGGCGGCTGGTTTTGCACGCCATCGTGTTCGCTTATTCTGGAAAAGGACAATGTCTAGCGAAGAAAAAATAAGAGGGTTCATCCTGGAAAACTACCTGTTCACTGATGACCAGTCGGAGCTGAACAACGATGACTCCTTTCTTGATCAAGGAATACTGGACTCAACCGGCATCCTGGAGATCATCTTCTTTATAGAGGATGAATTCGGCATCAAGATCAAGGATGACGAGATGGTCCCGGAGAACCTGGACTCGGTGAACCGGATTGTCGCATTCATAGAAAGAAAGCAGCAGGAGTGACTGGCCGCATCCCCAGGTACCGGCTGATCTGTGCCCCAGCCCATGAGTGCCTGCCGGTATTGGGTCGGAGGAAGGAGCGCAAAGCATGGAAACCGAACGTCCTCAACGGCTGATGCACGAAGGCCTGTTCAGGTCGGCGAAGCGGCACCCTGACAAGCTCGCCCTGGTTGCCGAAGGCGAGGAGGTCACTTATGCGCAGTTGGCCGACAAGACCGCCGGCCTTGCCGCGTTTCTCCAACAACAGGGCCTGTCCCGGGGTGATCGCTGTGTCATCTTCATGGACAACACCCTTGCCTGCGCCATATCCATCTATGCGGTACTGGCCGTGGGCGCGGTCTTCGTGGTGGTCAATCCCCAGACCAAGCAGGACAAGCTGGCGTACATTCTGAATGACTGCCAGGCAAGAATTCTCATCACCGATGCCCACCTGCACCGCGTATTCCTTCCTGCCGTGGAAGGCAGCGACTCGCTACAGCGGGTGATCTGCTCCGGTGACCTGGCAAGGCTGGAGGGCAGCGGGGTGGTGCCCTTCGAGGATGCCCTGTTGCCAGCGGACCAGATGAAGGCGTCTGGAACCATCCAGAAAGACCTGGCGGCCCTTATCTACACCTCGGGCAGCACCGGGGATCCCAAGGGGGTCATGCACACCCATCTTTCCATGACCTTCGTGCTCGGCAGCCTCATCGAATACCTGCGCCTTTCCAGGCAGGATCGTCTCCTGCTCATGCTGCCCCTGGCCTTCGACTATGGTCTTTATCAGCTCTTCATGAGTGTGCAGCTCGGGGCAACCCTGGTGATGGAGCGCTCCTTCACCTATCCTGCGGTGATCTTCGAGCGTATTCGGGAATACGAGGTCACGGTTTTTCCTGCCGTACCCACTATTTATGCCATGTTGATTTCCATGCACCGTCGGGAGCCCCTGTGCTTTCCATCGGTCACCCGGGTAACCAACACGGCGGCAGCATTGCCTGCTGGCCAGATTCCGGCGCTGAAGGAAATCTTTCCCAATGCCCTCATCTTCAAAATGTACGGCCTGACCGAATGCAAACGGGTGAGTTACCTGGAGCCGGAACTCATCGACGTCAAGCCGGGTTCCGTGGGCAAGGCCATTCCAGGGACTGAAGTGTTCATCCTGGATGAACAGGGTAATCCCGTGGCGCCTGGTGAGGTGGGCATGCTGCATGTTCGCGGCACCCATCTCATGCTTGGCTACTGGAACGCCCCTGAGCTTTCGGCACGCGTCCTGATCGACGCGCAGTTGCCGGGAGAAAAACTGCTGCGCACGGGGGACTGGTTCACCATGGACGAGGATGGGGACCTGTATTTCAAGGGACGGAGTGACGACATCATCAAGACGCGGGGAGAAAAGGTCAGTCCCCTGGAGGTCGAGCAGGTGGTGACCAGCGTAGAGGGCGTTAGGGAAGTGGCCGTCATCGGCGTGGAGGATGAAACCCTGGGGCAGGCCATCAAGTGCTTCGTGGTGCCACAGCAGGGCTGTGATCTCGGCATTCGCGATGTACGCAAGGTCTGCGTGGAGAAACTGGAGAATTTCATGGTGCCCAAATACATAGAAATCGTTGCTGCCCTGCCAAGGACCGCCACGGGCAAAATCAGCAAGAAGGAGTTGTCATGAAGCAACATGCCTTGTTCGATGAGTTGCTGGACAAACTGTCCAGGGAGTTGGTGCTGTTGCCGGACAAGCCGGAAGAAACCCCGGAAAGTACGCTCAGAGCCTTGTGGGTGCTGGTTGCGGGTCAACCCATGTCGGTGACATCGGCCATGAACCAGGTGCTGCCCGACCTGGACCCCGGCCAGCAGCAGGAACTGCATAATGCCATTCAGCGGCGCCTGGATGGCGTGCCCCTGGCACATATATCCGGACGGCAGTCCTTCATGGGGATGGAGTTGCTTGCGGGGCCACAAGCGCTGATTCCCCGCAAGGAAACCGAACTGCTGGCGGCCAGCGCCATAGAGATTCTCCGGCAGCGCGATGATGAGACGGAAGTAAAGGTCATCGATGTATGTACTGGTGCTGGCAACGTAGCTCTGGCCATCGCCAAGGCGGTTGGGCATGCCCGGGTCTATGCCAGCGATCTTTCCGAGGAAGCCGTGGATCTGGCGCGAATGAATACGGAAATGCATGAGCTGTCCGACAGAGTGGCCCTGTATGCGGGAGATTTACTGGAGCCGTTTCGAAATCTGGAACTCCAGGGGCAGGTGGGCATGATTACCTGTAACCCGCCTTATATTTCCTCGGCCAAGGTACCGGCCATGGCCCCGGAGATATCCAAACATGAACCGGAAATGGCGTTCAATGGGGGCGCGTTCGGTATCAACCTGATGCGCCGCCTGATTGCCGAAGCGCCTGATTTCCTGTGTAGTGGTGGTTACCTGGTGTTCGAGGTGGGATTGGGCCAGGGGCCGGCGATGCGCAAGCAGGTGGAGAAGTTTCCTGACTATGCTCGGGTGAATACCGTGGAAGATGCTGAGGGGGAAACCAGGGTGATCGTGGCGCAAAGGTCATGAAGCATGACCTGGAATATCCTGGCTCGACGGGGTACTGAAAACCTTTTTACGCCCTGTACGTGGCAAGAGCTTGAGCCTCCCGTTTCCATCGCTGTAAGCCCTGCTTATTCCGGGCGGCGGGTGGAAGCACCCTGTGAAAAAGTACGACGGTCAATGCCCTTCTGTTTCGCCGTCTATGATGCTGGTGCAGCAGTCCGCTGTGGTAGGCGATGTGTTTCAGTATTTTTTCAACGGATCATTCCTCCGGGTGAATCAGCTTTCTTTTCTGCCTGGCTTGATGATGCGCAGCAGCGTCACAGCCAGAAACTTGATTCTTTTTTTGGTAATACCAGGGTAGTAATTGCCGGGGTATAACAGCAGTGAAAGCAGGGCGTTTCCGAGTGCGGCAAATGGACGGTTCACGTGATCCCGGTAAGAGACGGCCGTTTCGAAGTAGTGGTTGGACCAAGCTTGTCCTGCAAACGGTTTCAGATCCGGGTTGTTCTCGAACAGCCGATTGATCACCGTCTTGCGCGTGTCTATCATCACTTCGATGTTGTGATTCATTTGTAACGGGTGTTTACGGTATTGATAGAGCGGCAGCTGCAGCTGCCCTCCTTTGTATAGCCGCGTCAGTCTGTGCCACATGTCCCGGTCTTCGCAGGATTTCAAGGAAGTATCGAAGAGTCCTGTATTGTCGAAGCAGTCTTTCCGTATCAGGGCATCTGATCCTGACATCTGGTTCTTGCTGATGAAATCCCTGATGTCAATGGCGCGTGCTTCGGGGGTCGGGGTGGGCTCCAGAGGTTGCGGAAATCCATCGGTTTCATCGGGTAACGAGGAGACGAAGGCCCAGTCCGGGTGGTGTTCCAGGGCCCGAACCTGGAATTCGAGTTTCAGTGGATGCCAGAGGTCGTCCGAATCCAGCAGCGCGATCCAGTTTCCTGTTGCGGCCCTGATGCCGGTGTTTCTGGCGGCGGACAGATGCTGGTTCCGTTGCTCTATGAGGCGCACCCTCTCTCCATAGGACGCAACCACATTGACGGAGTCGTCCGTGGAACCGTCATCCACCACGATGATTTCGTGGGCGGGAAAACTCTGGGCCAGTACGCTGTCCAGCGCTTCTCCCACGTATTGCTCATAATTGTAGTTGGGGATGACAACCGAAATGCGATACTTGTCCCTCAGTGTCTGCAAGCTGTCGTCAGTCATTTGGCGTAGATGTCCTGGTAGCGTTGTGCCATGGCCTGAACAGAACCTTCGGTTTCGGCCCATTTGCGCCCATTTTGCCCGAATCTTTCCCGTTTTTCCCTATCCAGCAACAGTTTCTCCATCTTGTCGGCCAGGGCTGGGACATTGTTGCTTTCCGTCAACAGCCCATTGACGCCATCTTTGACGATCTCGGGATTTCCTCCCACGTTGGTTGCGATGATGGGCAGGCCGCTGGCGCAGGCTTCGATAAGGGATATGGAATGGCCTTCCTGGGTGGATGGCAATACAAATAGATCCATGCCCGCCAGGAGTTCGGCCACGTCCCTGCGATCTCCCAGGAACAGCAGCTTGTCATCGACGCCCAGGTCCCGAGCGAGCTTTTCCAGGTCAGGCCGCAGGGCACCGTCACCGATGATAATGAGTCTTGCCTGGGGCAGTTTTTCGGCTGTCAGCGCAAAGGCCTCAATGAGCATTCTGTGGTTTTTTACCGGGTTGAGCCTGGCAACTACCGTAATCAGCAGGCTTTCCGGGGGTAAGCCAAGGCTGCGGGTCAACTGCCCGTGTCGCTGCTCCGTTCTTCGGGGGTGCCTCTCCAGAACAATGCCGTTGGGGATGGTCTTCATCCTGTGACGGAAGAAAGGGAACTGCTTGCCTAGCAGTGTGGTGGCCTGGCTGCAGACACCAACCAGGCAGGCCGTGCGAAACAGGGACATGCCGAATAGCCACTTCTGTTTGCGGCGCATCTCGCCGATGCCGTGGCGGGTATTGATAAGGCGGATCTTTCTGTCTTTCAGCAGGGCCAGTGCGGCATAGTAGTTGCAGGACATGTTATGGGTATGCACGATATCGGGATGGAAGACCCCGATGGTCCCTGCCAAGCACCGTACCGCCTTCAGGTCAAGACTGTTCTTCTTGTTGCAGCAGGATACCGGTATGTTCTTGTCTTCCAGTTCACCGGCAAGTGACCCCTTTTCAAACAGGCAGACGACCATGCATTCATGTCCCAGGGCCGCCTGTTGCAACGCCAGGTCTATTACGACTCGCTCCAGTCCGCCCGTATGAAGGGTTTCAACAACGTGCAGAATGTGCATATTGTTTACTCCTGGAATCATGGGGTCGGGCTGATGAGTGGTGGTTCATGGGCTGTTGCTCCTTGCTGCCTGGCAATTATGTCCATTATGCCGCTATTTTAGCAATGTTGAAAAAGCAAGCTCGCTTCAATTCGGACATGACAATGGATAAAGAGGCCTGCCCTGCCTGTTGTCGTTTGGCAACTGCCCGATAGGGGGTTACACTGGAGGTAGCTTCAGGCGTGCAAGGATATTCTGACCGGAATGGACATGGAAAAACTGATCAAGATATTGCGTGGCAGCGGCGCATTGAGGCTGCTTCCCCGACAGTTGAAGATGGCGCTCAAGGCCAGAACGGATTTCGAGGGGCTGCACCGCATGGACTGGCAGGAACACTATGACAGTCTCATGGCGCATGTTCGGCCAGCGGGGGAGTTGTCCACCCAGCGGGAAGTCTGCATCATCCATGACTGGATGATGCGTCATGGATATTATGAAGCAGCCTGTCTGGAGCTGGGCGTGCCTTATCATGTGCTGGATCTTACTTCGTCCGACTGGGTGAGAAAGATCGAACAAGATGACAGCTTCATCTATTTCCTGCGCCCTTTCGTGTTGTCAACACTTGGCCGTGCCATATACGAGGAAAGGGCATATTTTCTGTCTCATGTGCTCGGTCGCCCGCTGTTTCCCAAGTTTGATTCCTTGTGGATATACGAAAGCAAACGCCGTTGTGTCAATTGGCTGGAACACTACGGTGTACCCCATGCCAAAACCTGGATATTTCTGTCTTCCCGGGAAGCGCTGAGTTTTCTGGACAGGGCTGCATTTCCCCTCGTGTTCAAGACGGACATCGGTTCGGATGCTCTGGGGGTGCGGGTGCTGCATAACAGGCGGGAAGCACGCAATGTTGTGAGAGCATGCTTTGGTAGGGGGTTTCAATCTCATTTTTATGACCCCAGGGATAGGAACTACGGTCAGGTGCTGTTTCAGCAGCACCTTGGAGAGGTAAAGGAATGGCGGGTGATTCGCATAGGCGAGACGTTTTTCGCCTATCAGAAGGGAAAGAAAGGAGAATTTCACAGTGGTACCAAGATCGTGGAGTACCATGCGCCTGGAGAGGACTTGTTGAATTTCTCCCGGAATGCCCTGGAGAGAATGGGGATGAACGCCGTTGCGCTGGATGTGTTTGAGGATATGGAAGGGAAGTTCTTCGTCAATGAAGTACAGGCGTATTATGGCGCCAATGAACCAGGTGGGTACTATTATGAGGACGGTAGAGAGATAACACTTGACGCTGGACAGACCATTGAAATGATGGTTCATGGCGAGCCTGGGCGTTTTCATTACCAGGAGGGGCAATGGCGGTTCGAGGCAGGAGACTTTGCCCGCAACGCAGGATGCAATTTGCGCGTAAAGCTGGCCTTTCAGGAAAAAGGGGAGCCGCTGCCCGGTTATTTGGTCTGATTCAGCGTTTGGGTCTGGAAATGGTAACCCGATGTCTCCCTGTACGGGTGAGGGAGATGTCGTCCACGAAGCCGTAGCGTATGTTGCAGCTTTCTCTCATTCGTTATTATTAACCCGGTGACCAAATATATCGTCCTCAGCCGCCCTGTCTGCGCGGGTGGGAAGGCATCAACACGCCGCTTTAGCCCACCTACAGCAAGTGTTGATAACGCAGTCCACCCGCGCAGACAGGGCGGCCTTTCTTTTTGTTATCAATCTGTTAGGTGCTTCAAACAGGACGCGTCTCGGCGTGGCCTACAGGGAGGTAGGTCAGGGGCGTGAGCAGGAGCGGAAGCTTTGCGGCTTTATGACAAGGGCTTGCCATAGCCCCAAGTGTCACCGCTTGGCGCCACTCGCTGCTCTGTGGGGTGTATTCAAAATGCAGAGGCTCTCCGGTGGAGCCTCCAGTGGACTTTTTCCACGTCCGCCCTTTCCATGATTCGGCCACCATCGCGTCATGGTTTTCACGTATGGTGGTTTTGGTAGTGATAGGCATGCGCCGGAAATGTTCCATATTGCGGATGTCGGCTGGTTTTAGGCCGAGGTCTGCGAATACTCTCGTCCAGTAGGGACATTCCCTTTCGGCGTGGGTCAACAGCTTCATCAGTTCCTGCCGTTGCCGGGCGAGTATCTCGTTCCCGGATGAACTCGAGAAGCCGTAGAAACAACCTTAAATAGAGTGTTGGCATCTGTTCCTGAAATATCGTCGACTGATCGTCAACGTCCATTTTGAGTCCCAATCATAGAAGTAAAGCAGGGAGAAAACTTGCTCCGGTCTGTCACACAGTCGTAACAAAGGGCAAGTACAGTGTCGCTCAGTTACCTTCGACTGACTACGGGAACACAGATGAAGCAATCACGCGTTTTGGCCAGCGTACTGGCTGTTGTCACTGGCACGGCCATGGCGGCGTCCAGGGATACCATCTATATCGTGGGTTCTTCCACCGTTTATCCCTTTGCCACCGTGGTGGCGGAAAGGTTCGGAAAAAGCACCAAATTCAACACCCCCAAGATCGAATCCACTGGCTCCGGTGGCGGTATGAAGCTTTTTTGTGAAGGGGTGGGTGTCAGCCACCCGGACATTACCAACGCTTCGCGCCGGATCAAGAAGTCCGAGTACGGGAAGTGCCAGAAAAACGGGGTCAAGGACATCGTGGAGGTGAAGATTGGCTATGACGGTATCGTGGTGGCCAATTCCATCGAGGCGCCTCGGTTCAATCTGAGCCGCCGGGATATCTTCCTCGCCCTGGCCAAGCAGGTGCCGGACCCCAAGGCGCCAGAGAGTGGCAAGCTGGTGGCCAATCCTTATCAGACCTGGAAGGATGTGAATCCTGCGCTGCCGGATTACCGCATCGAGGTTCTCGGGCCACCGCCCACCTCCGGTACTCGTGACGCCTTCGCGGAGCTGGCCATGGAAGCTGGCTGCAAGACCTTCGACTGGATACGGCAGATCAAGGATGAGGCGAAAAAACTGAAAAAAAGCGGTGACAAGCAGCAGGCCAAGGCGCTGAAAAACCGCTACAAGGCCATCTGTCATGGTGTGCGTGAAGATGGCAGGTACATCGAGGCGGGCGAGAACGACAATCTCATCGTCCAGAAGCTGGGGGTGAATCCCAAGGCCCTGGGCGTATTCGGCTACAGCTTCCTGGAACAGAACGAGGACCGGATTCAGGGATCTCTGATCGACGGGGTCGCGCCGGAATTCGAGCTGATTGCCAGTGGCAAGTATCCCGTGTCCCGGCCATTGTTCTTCTATGTGAAGAAGGCCCACGTGGGCAAGGTGCCGGGCATTCGTGAATATCTGGCCGAATTCACCAGTGAAAAGGCCTGGGGCGAGGAAGGCTATCTGGTGGACAAGGGGCTGATCCCCATGTCCAGGGAGGAGCGTGAAAAATATGCCAGGGATGCAAAAGAATTGAATCCCATGCACTTCTGAAGCGGATGCGGAGTTCCCCCATTGCGCGGTCTTTCCCGGAAGACGGCGCCTTTTTTCATTCCTGGATATTGCCGTGAGCTTGTCTGCCTCCATTCTTGTATTGCTGCTGTTGTCCATTGCCGCCTATTGGTACGGGCAGCGTTACAGCCTGCACCTGGTGTCAGGAGACCGGCGTCGGTTGCATTCCATGCCCAGGTACTATGGCTATTATGTGGCGCTCTGGACAGCCTTGCCTGCGCTGCTCATGCTGATGCTGTGGCTGTTCCTCGACCAGGGCGTGATCATCCAACTGGTCAGTGCCGCTCTGCCGGAGACTGTCCGCCAGCTTCCTCCTGATGAGCTGGGCTTGTATCTGAACGATGTCATCAACCTGGCCCGGGGCAACATCACATCCACGGCGGATGATGCAGGCATGCGCGCGGCGGCGGATCATTACCGGCATCTGCTGTTCATCTCCCATGTGGTCCTGTTCCTGGTGGTGGCGGGGATGGTGATCGGGGGAGGGCTCATTGCGCTGCGCAGGATTCGTCCGGATTTTCGTTCCCGGCCCCGGGTGGAGCGCCTGGTGAAATGGCTGCTCATCATCGCCTCGTCCATCGCCATTCTCACGACGGTGGGTATTCTGCTGTCGGTGTTGTTCGAGGCCATAAGGTTCTTCAGGATCATCCCCATCACGGATTTTCTGTTTGGCCTGCAATGGAGCCCGCAGATGGCCATTCGTGAGGACCAGGTGGGCGCCAGCGGGGCTTTCGGGGTGATTCCCCTGTTTGCCGGCACCCTGCTCATTGCCTTGGTGGCCATGCTGGTAGCGGTGCCCGTGGGGCTTCTGTCTGCCATTTACCTGGCAGAGTTCGCTGGCAGCCGCATGCGTGCCTGGGCCAAGCCCTTGCTGGAAATCCTGGCGGGCATCCCCACTGTGGTGTACGGCTTCTTTGCTGTCCTGGTGGTGGCGCCCGCCCTGCGTGGGGCGGGAGAAGGCATCGGCCTGCAAGTATCATCCGAAAGCGCCCTGGCCGCCGGGCTGGTGATGGGCATCATGATCATTCCCTTCGTCTCTTCCCTTTCCGATGACGTGATCAACGCCGTGCCCCAGGCCCTGCGTGACGGTTCCTACGCCCTGGGAGCGACCCGTGCCGAAACCATCTCCCGGGTGATCATTCCGGCGGCCCTGCCGGGCATCGTTGGCGGTGTGCTGCTGGCCGTGTCCCGGGCCATTGGCGAAACCATGATCGTGGTCATGGCGGCGGGTCTGACGGCCAGGCTCACGGCCAATCCCCTGGATTCGGTGACTACCATCACGGTGCAGATCGTTACCTTGCTGGTGGGGGACCAGGAATTCGACAGCCCCAAGACCCTGGCGGCCTTTGCCCTGGGCCTGGTGCTGTTCCTTGCCACCCTCGTATTGAATGTGCTGGCCCTGCATGTGGTCAGAAAGTACCGGGAAGAATATGAGTAAGTTGAAAGCTGCCGTGAAACGGCGGGACATACGTGAAGCGGTGGAAAAAAGCCTGGAGGCGCGGAAACGCCGCAACCGGCGCTTCCGCCTCATGGGGCTTGGGGCAGTAATCACCGGCATGCTGCTGCTGGCGGTCATGTTTATCAGCATTGCCGGCAACGGTTACAGCGCTTTCCAGCGCACGGAGATTCTCCTGGACATCGATTTCGACCCCGCCGTCATCGACCCGGATGGCAGCCGGGCTGCGGATGTCCTGATGCAGGCGGATTACACGGGGCTGGTGAAATCCTCCCTGCGAAACTATTTTCCCGATGTGAAAAAACGCAAGCAGAAACGCGCCCTGTACCGCCTGGTCAGCTCTGGCGCCGGAGATCAGCTGCGGGACATGGTGATGGAAGCCCCGTCCCTCATTGGCAGCAGCCGGGAGGTGTGGCTCATTGCCGATGATGACCTGGACCAGTACTACAAGCATGGCAAGGGCCAGAGCCGCCTGAAAGAACAGCAGATACACTGGGTGGCCATGCTGGAAGCGGATGGCCGCCTGCGCAAGGTGTTCAATACCACTTTCTTTACCGCGGGTGATTCCCGGGAGCCGGAGCTGGCCGGCATCCGCGGCGCTCTCATGGGCTCCTTTTTCGTCATCCTCATCACCCTGGGGCTGTCCCTGCCTCTGGGCGTGGCGGCCGCCATCTATCTGGAAGAGTTTGCGCCGCGCAATCGCTGGACGGATCTCATCGAGGTGAACATCAACAACCTGGCTGCTGTGCCTTCCATCGTGTTCGGCCTGCTGGGGCTGGCCGTATTCATCAATTTCATGGGGCTGCCGCGTTCCGCGCCCCTGGTGGGTGGCCTGGTGCTCACCCTCATGACCCTGCCCACCATCATCATCGCCAGCCGCGCGGCGCTCAAATCCGTGCCGCCCTCCATTCGCGAGGCGGCCCTGGGCATGGGCGCTTCCAAGATGCAGACGGTGTTCCAGCATGTGCTGCCCCTGGCCATGCCCGGCATGCTCACGGGAACCATCATCGGCATGGCCCAGGCCCTGGGCGAAACCGCGCCCCTGCTGATGATCGGCATGGTGGCCTTCATTGCGGACATTCCCACGGGGCCGCTGGATTCCGCTACCGTGCTGCCTGTGCAGATCTACCTCTGGGCCGACAGCCCGGAGCGCGCCTTCATGGAACGCACCTCCGCGGCCATCATGGTATTGCTGGCCTTCCTCGTACTGATGAACCTGCTGGCCATCTGGCTGCGCCGCAGGTTCGAGCGCCGCTGGTGAGAACAGGAGAATGACGGCAATGATCAGAGAGCGTTATGTCCGTAGTGGAGACTCCCATGAATGAAGTGAACATACCGGATGCAAGTCAGCATGAGGCGCAGACCCTCGGCAAGCCCCTGCTGGACAAGAAGGTGTCCATGCGTTGCCGCAATGTGGACGTGTTCTACGGGGAGAAGCAGGCCATCTTCGATGTGTCCCTGGATATCGGCAAGCATGAAGTGCTGGCCATGATTGGGCCGTCGGGCTGTGGCAAGTCAACGTTTCTGCGTTGCCTGAATCGCATGAACGACACCATCGCCAGCTGCAGGGTGCTGGGCAGCCTGCGCCTGGATGACGAGGATATCTATGATCCCAAGATGGACGTGGAGCTGCTCAGAGCACGGGTGGGCATGGTGTTCCAGAAACCCAATCCCTTTCCCAAGAGCATCTACGAGAACATCGCCTACGGGCCGCGCATTCACGGCCTCACCCGGGACAAGACAGAGCTGGACGCGATCGTGGAGAACGCCCTGACCCGCGCGGGCCTGTGGAAGGAAGTGAAGGATCGCCTGGATGATGTAGGCACGGGCCTGTCCGGCGGACAGCAGCAGCGCCTGTGCATTGCCCGGGCCATTGCCATCAACCCCGAGGTGATCCTCATGGACGAGCCCTGCTCGGCCCTGGATCCCATTGCCACGGCCAGGGTGGAAGAACTCATCGACGAACTGCGCCAGCGTTACACCATTGTCATCGTTACCCACTCCATGCAGCAGGCGGCCCGGGTATCCCAGCGCACGGCCTATTTCCACATGGGGCGGCTGGTGGAAGTGGACAAGACCGACAAAATATTCACCAACCCCGGCCATGAGTTGACAGAAGCCTACATCACAGGCCGATTTGGGTGAGCCCAGACCGTTATGCCCAAAGGCATAACGCAGCTGGGCGAACGCCCGGGCAGGAAGCCCGGGCTGGGGCTGATAAAGAAGTACATCGCCGCGCCAGGGATGGCGACTGCCGAATCCGCTTAGAGGCAGAGGATGCCCAAAGGCATAACGCAGCTGGGCGAACGCCCGGGCAGGAAGCCCGGGCTGGGGCTGATAAAGAAGTACATCGCCGCGCCAGGGATGGCGACTGCCGAATCCGCTTAGAGGCAGAGGATGCCCA
>JALVNE010000125.1 GCA_027026755.1 Sedimenticola sp.
TGCGGAAACTGGCCGCGAGCTTGACGGATCGTGACCGCTCGGCGTAGAAAACCCACTCCAGTGACGGACCGGTGAGCGCAGCGGTCACGATCAGTGGAATCGGCGGTCATCTTCGGTGGAATACGCATCGTTCAGGCAGCGCATGAACCAGCTGATAGACGTCAAACGCTCCCGCCAGACCTCCGCCTGCCCGGAAAGCTCCGTTTCCTGGGCCTCATGCAGGGGTTTATCCGACAAAAAAGCTTGAGAAATCAAAGTGGCGTGGGCATGGGAAATCCTTTTTCGGTAGTTCTATTCCCGTTCTCCAATCTGCCAGCGGGCGGAAAGGCTGTCAATTTGTGACGGTTTCCAACTGAATGACGCAGGCTGCTTCACCAGGAAAGATAGGAAAAGCCTTTCTCCTGCAAGAGCATGATGTCGTCCACGCCTATGGGTACGATCTTTGCGTAGCCCACCATGTCCTTTTCCGTCCAGCGCAAGGATTTCATGGTGTTGTTGCAGGCGTGGAAGGCGACACCATAGGCTGCCAGGGAAGCCGCCCGTTGTTGCAACTCCAGGGGGATGGGGCGTAAAGGGCGCTTGCCCAGCAGGTGGATGCCTTCGGCAAACACGGCGATGACGATTTCCACATCATCGCCATATTTGCGCAGCATTTCACCGGCAGAGAACAGGATATGGGAGATGTACTTGGGATCGGCCTTGTTGAGCTGATAGACGATATGGTGCTTGGAATCGTCCTCAAAATGGGTGTCGGTATGATGGGCAGCTGTCTGGCCAAAAACTGCAATGCCTGCGGCTGATGCCAAGTACTGCAAGAAACGCCGACGACCTCTTCTAATTGTTTTCATGATGAATCCTCCTCATGCGGAGGATTATGACCTGAAGCGGTGTTTCCTGTCGAGAACAGGCCCGGCGCTTTGCCGGGCCTTTGTCTCATTGCCTATCGACCATTGTTCCTGGAAGGTTGGGAAGGCTGCCTGGGCTGCGACTGCTGAGGAGCCGCAGGCTGGCTGGGATAGGTGTAACCACCACTATAGGGATAGCCGCCGCCATAAGGATACCCGTAACCATAGGGCGCGTAGCCGTAAGGGGCGTATCCATAACCATAGTAGGGAGGAGGATAATACCCATAATACCACGGCGGCGGATAATCGTACCAATCGTCATCATCGAACCAGTCCCACGGTGCCCAACTTCCAAACCATGCATTGGCGGAACCTGCCATCAAGGTGCCGCCCGCAACAGCGGCGGCCAGTAAAACACGTTTCATGGATTTCATTTTGCGTTCCTCCACATTCATTCACTATTGCTTTTTTACTACAACTATAGTATGCGCCAATTGCCGGCAAGGCGTATTGATTGGCATCAAAACCAGTAGAAATATCCTTACCGCCGGCTTACCAGCAAGAAAAGACGGGATCTCCCCACCTTCCATCTCTGACATTTCCTGCATTTCGAATATGGAGACTGTTGGTGAATAATCAACTGGATATTGGGGATGCCGAAAACATGGATTTCTGGCAAGGTATCATTGTTGGCAGGCTGCGCCGACTCCTGACCCTGAACACGAGAGAAAACGATGCTTGAGTACGTGTTTTTCCATGCCCGCCCTTTCGACGAGTTTGTGGCCTATCTTCGGGAGCTTGGTCTGCAGCCGGAAACCGGGGTGGATGAAGACAGTTGGAAGGTAAGCCTGCCAGAGGACATCGACGACGAGCTGTTGGAAAGGATAGAGACGCGCTACGACCAGCTCATGGATCTGAACCAGGAGCTGTTCGACGCGGAACAGCCGCAGGATTACCACACGGCCGGCGTGGTGGTGAACCTGGGTAGTGGAGAGACCGTCTATGCCCAGGTGGATCCCCACCTGTTGGGGAAGATCATGGGCGTGCTGACGCCCGAGGAATTTGGCGAGGTGGTGAATGCCATCGTGGATGCCGTGGAGCAACCGGATGGGCGAACCCTTTGTCAGCGCATGCGGGATGGGTGACGGGATGATCAAGGGGGTCGGAGTCAAATTCCACCCAACTGTTACAGGGAACGGGGTCAAACATGTTCCATGTCATCGGATTTTTCCAATATCCTCCCCATTTGACTCCGACCCCACCACCAGGATGGGCAGGTCGAAACATGATGTATAGCCATCACCAAATCTTGTCCATGTCGAGAACCTTGCCGTTGCGGCTGTTGATACGGCAGCGGTAGTTTTCCTCGACAGGGTTGCTATCTTCTGTCAGGGCACGCACCCGGATGTCCACCCGTTTCCTGTTGTTGCCAATGTCCCGCACGGACGAGCCGGGGAAACGGATCTTGTGATAACCGAACAGCTTCAGCCTGTTCTTCAGATTCTGGTGGCAGCGGTGTTTGGCATCCCTGTTGGTGATTCCCGGCTGGTATGAGTCCCTGCCGCCTCCGCTGGTTGGCAATGGTTTGAGCCAACGGTATCCGGCGCTGTCCAGGCGCAGAGGCTTCACGCGCAGCTTGCAGTCGTAGGCGATTTTGCCGTTACCGTACCTGCCATGGAGTTTGGCTTCGCCGGTGACATGGCGCTGGCGTTTTGCGGGAGTGCTGACCTGATGACGGGTGAATTCCAGGCTGAACTGCTGGTGGATGTTGCGTTCCGTCTGGTAACGGATACGCTCTTTGCAGGCGCGAATGGCTTTCTTGTCCCAGTTGCGGCCGCCGTCACTGTAACCGCTGTCATCAAGCTCTATGCGGGCGCTGCGCACCCAGGCATCCCTGCGGTTCATCTGGCAGCGGTAGAACAGCTTGTGTTTCCTGCCGTGATTTTTCGCCGTGCCTTTGCCGTTGATGGTGGTTTCGTAACGGCTGCTGTTGTACATGTCTATCCTGCCCCAGTCGATCTTCGCGCCGTAACCGATGCGTTTCCTGACTTCCTCCCTGACCTTCCCCTTGCAGTTGTCGATCAATTCTTTCCTGGGTGCATCGTAATCATGGGGGGGAGGATGATACGCGCCACCGTCCCCGTTGTAGTATTCGTCGTTGCACCCCGACAGTATCAGGATGGAAAGGGTTGCCGTGGCGATCAGTATCAGGCGATGAGTCATGGGAGCCTCTCGGGTCTGTTGACAGGATGTTGAAAAAGTCCTTGTGTCGGCCATTTCTATTGACCATGAGCCATTGCAAATGGCCGCGCGTCGGGCTACAGGAAATGAAAGCAGGTTATTCCCTCGGCTTGCAAGAGTAATACCGGGTGCTGGTACAACCAACGGATGTTGTCTTCCGTGGCCATTTCGGTCAGCGGCCCTGCGCGATGGTGGCCATTGCCCCGCAACAATAGTAAGTGATCGCAGAATCGCATGGCAAGATTGATGTCGTGCAACACCATGACCATGGCCCTGCCTGAATCGGTGAAATGTTTTCTGAGCAGCCGCAGCATGAGAATCTGCTGATCCGGGTCCAGATGGTTGCTGGGTTCGTCCAGCAGGGCCAGACGGGGCGCCTGGGCCAGCAACATGGCGATCTCCATGCGTTGCCGTTCGCCACCGGAGAGGCTTTGCACATTGCGCTGTTCCAGGCCCTGCAGCCCCGTGGCCTCCATGGCCGCCTGCGCCAGGCCAAGATCTTGGGGCGTTTCCCAGCCCAGGCGTCCAAGATGCGGGTGGCGTCCCGCCAGCACGGTTTCGAACACTGTGCCGGGAAAGCCGCCCAGGCCGTCCTGGAAAAGCAGGCCCCGCCAGAGGGCCTGCTGCCTGGCGTCCAGATCCGGCAGAGGGTGCTGGCCATACAGGATTTCACCAGAATCGGCGGGATGCAGTCCGGCCAGGACATGCAGCAGCGTGGTCTTGCCGGCTCCGTTGGGGCCGAGTATGCCCCAGCATTGGCCTGTCTGGATCTCCAGGTTCAGGTCCCTGCATACTTCTGTCCCGCCGATATGCAGGGACAACCTCCTGGTGCTCAGCACAGGCGGGCTCATGACTGCCTCCTCGGGTCACCCCGGTTCAGGAGGTAAAGAAACAGGGGTACGCCAAACAGCGCCGTGAGCACGCCTACCGGAAGCTGCATGGGGGCAATGAGGGTGCGCGCCGCAGTATCCGCCAGCACCAGCAGGCTGCCGCCCAGCAGCACGCTGCCCGGCACCAGGATACGGTGATCGCTGCCCGCCATGAGGCGCAGCATGTGTGGCGCGATGAGTCCAATGAAGCCGATGGCGCCGGCGATGCTCACGGCGGCGGCGGTGAGCAAGGAGGCCAGCAGATAAATGAACACATGCAGTCGCCGGATGCGCACCCCGAGGGCTGCGGCCCTGGCGGCGCCCAGCAAGGCCAGGTTCAGGGCCGGCGCCAGCCACAGGGCCGTCAGCAGTCCTGCGCCCAGTATGGCCATGGGCAGGGCCGGGTTCAGGGCGTCGCTCAGATCGCCCATGAGCCAGAACAGCATGCCCGGCAACTGCACCGGCGGGCTGAGGCTGAGCACGAAACTGATGAGCGCCGACCAGCCGGCGGCCAGCACCACGCCGGTGAGCAGCAGCCGGGTGGTGTGCCAGTTGCCGGAATGGGCCAGGGAGAACAGCAGCAGGATGGACGCCAGGGCACCACCGAACGCCATGGGGGCCTGCCAGGCGTAGGGCAGGCCCAGCAGCATGGCCCCCAGTACGGCGACGGCGGCGCCACCGGAGACGCCGAGGATATAAGGGTCGGCCAAAGGATTGCGCAGCAGGGCCTGCATGAGCAATCCGGCCAGGGCCAGTACCCCGCCCACGCCAAAGGCGGACAGGCTGCGGGGCAGGCGCAGTTCATGGATGATGCGGTAATGGGTGCTGCCATCGTCCCGCCACAGCAGCTTCCATAATTCCAGCGGCGCAATGTCCACGCTGCCGATCATCAGGGAAAGGAGCAGGCTGGCGGCGGCAATGGCCAACAGCACTGCCAGCAGGGGCAGCTTATTTCCCAGTGGATGGCGCATGCTTGTGCAGGTAGAGAACCGGCCAGCCTCTTTCCCCGGCTATCCGGGACAGCTCTTCGTCCGGGTCCACGGGAATGGGGTGGCTGACTTTTTCCAGCAGGGGAAGATCGTTGTGGGAATCGCTGTAGAACCAGCTGTTGCCCAGGTTGTGATGATGGTCCTTCAGCCAGGCTTCCAGGCGCTTCACCTTGCCTTCGCGGAAACAGGGCGTGCCTGCCACCTTGCCCGTGTAGCGGCCAGCGACGATTTCCGGCTCGGTGGCCAGAAGGTGCCGGACACCGAAGGCCGCCGCGATGGGGGCCGTGACGAAGGCATTGGTCGCCGTGATGATGAGCAGCTCGTCACCGCGTCTGCGATGCATGTCAACCAGCATTTTCGCGTCCTTGGTGATGATGGGCTGGATCTTTTCCTCCATGAAGCGGCGGTGCAGTGCCTGCAGTTCCTCCATGGAACGTTCGCTGAGGGGTTTCAGGGAAAAGGCCAGAAATTCGAAGATGTCCAGTT
>JALVNE010000126.1 GCA_027026755.1 Sedimenticola sp.
ATCAACTGCTCGGCGCTGGCCGTGCCGTTTACAACCGCGGTGTGCTCGGCGAAGTTGACCGTGGCTTCGGTGACGCCGGGAACACCCTTCAGCGCCGCCTCAGCGGCGGCCACGCAGCCGGCACAGCTCATACCGGAGATGGAGAGACGGATCTGCTGTTCCGGCATAATCTCAATCGGGTCCGGACGCTGCTTCAGAACGGAATGTCATCATCGAAGTCATCGACACCCCCGCTACCCCCAGCCGCTGGCGGGTTGCCCGGTTTGGCGCCGCCGGATTGACCCCCGGCCGGTGGCTGCTGGTTGAAATTCGAGCTGCCGCCCGAACCTCGGCTGTCCAGCATCTGCATCTCATTGGCTACGATCTCGGTGGTGTAGCGGTCGTTACCGTTCTGATCCTGCCACTTCCGCGTCTGCAGTTTTCCTTCGATATAGACCTTCGATCCCTTCTTCAGGTACTCTCCGGCAATCTCGCCCAGGCGGCGGAACATCACCACCCGATGCCACTCGGTACGCTCTTGTTGCTCCCCGGTCTGCTTGTCCTTCCACTGCTCGCTGGTAGCAACGGTTAAATTGGCCACCGCGCCACCATCCGGCATATAACGAACCTCGGGATCGTTCCCGAGATTACCGATCAGGATCACTTTGTTGATACCTCTTGCCATAACGCTCTCCTATGTTTCCAAATCACTCGAATATTTTGCCAGTGCGCCCTTGTCCATCTTCTCCATATCCACTTTCAGATAGGCAACCCCATCTTCCGCCAGCACCACCGCCTCTTCAACCCCCCGCTCCTTCAGCAACTGCTGTGTCAACGTCTCGGCGCGGGAGGCATCGATCTGCCCGACATTGATCAGATAACTGCCGAGATACCGCGGCTCACGCATGGTCAACGCCATCAACAGCCACACGCCGGTGATCACGGCACTGAACAGAAACACACCGCCCAGACCATAGCGGCCGTTGAGCCAGCCGCCCATAAATCCACCCGCAAACGCACCCAGAAACTGGGAACTGGAGTAGACCCCCATGGCGGTACCCTTGCTGTAGGCTGGAGCCGTCTTGGCTATCAGCGATGGGAGGCTCGCCTCCAGGAGATTGAAGGTCGTAAAGAACAGCAACAGCGCCAGGGCAATACCGATAAGGTTGTCATGAGACAACCACATGCCAATCATTGACAGTCCCAGCCCAAGGATAGCACCAGAGAAAACCTGCTTCATGCGCCGTTTTTTTTCGGCAATGATGATAAACGGAACCATTGCCACAAAAGCGGCCAGCATGACCGGCAGGTAGATGTGCCAGTGCTGGTTTACCGGCATACCCGCGCTGTCCCGCAAAATGTGTGGCACCACCACAAAAATTGCGGTCAGCGCCATATGCAGGGCAAATATCCCAAAATCCAGACGCAGCAGTTGCCCATCGGTCAACACCTCCCGGAACTGTCCTGGCACCGTTTCGGTATCACGGTGCAGATGCAGATGGGTCGGCTTTGGCACCCAGAAATGAAGCACTGCAATCCCGCCCAGCGCCAGCAACGCTGTCAGCCAGAAAATCCCCGGCACGCCGATCCAGTGATCCAGCATCGGGCCGGCCACCAGCGCCACCGAAAAGGAGACGCCGATACTGATACCGATGCCCGCCATCACCTTCAAGCGGTGCTCTTCGCGGGTGAGATCCGCAGCCAGCGCCA
>JALVNE010000127.1 GCA_027026755.1 Sedimenticola sp.
CGGTGTTTGTCAAGATACTTGTCACTTTTTTACGCAACCAGCTCTCTAATTTCGGCCTCGTCCTGCGGTTCGTCATCACGCGCCGGATTGAGCCAGACAACATTCTTTCTGCTCCAGTCCCGGGTCGTGCCTGACCAACGCGCCGGACGTTGTGCCTTGGCCTGCTCATAGACCGCTTTGCGTGCCTGCAAAATAGCAACGTCTTCCCCACAATGTCGCTGGGCCGGCGTTACAAAGCCAATGGCGCTGTGCCGGTGGCTTTCGTTGTACCAGGTGACGAAGGCATGCACCCACTCTCGCGCCGCTTCCAAGCTATCGAAGGGCTTGTCCGGGTAGTTGGGCACATATTTCAGGGTGCGGAACAACGCCTCCGAATACGGGTTGTCATCACTGACCGAAGGGCGACTGAACGAGGGCACCACGCCCAGGCGTTGTAAGGTTGCCAGCATGGTGGCGCCTTTCATCGGGCCGCCATTGTCCGCGTGCAAGGTCAGTTTGCCGGGCTGAATGCTTTCGCGCAAACAGGCTTTTTTCATCAGGGTTGAAGCGTGTTCGGCGCTTTCTTGTTCATGAACTTCCCAACCGATAATCTTGCGGCTGAAGATGTCTTCCACCATATACAGCCGGTAGAAGCTGCCCCGAATGGCGGCAGCCAGGTAGGTGATGTCCCAGCTCCATACCTGGTTGGGTGCCGTGGCCTTGCAAGGCTGGGGCCTGGCCCGTTTTTGTGGCGGCTGAGCGCGTCCCCGGTGTGCCACTTGCTTTTCGTCTTTGAGAATGCGGTAGAAGGTGGATTCCGAAGCAAGATAGATGCCTTTGTCTGCCAACTGGGGGACAATCTGGGTAGGAGGCAAGTGCGCGTATTCGGGGTGATTGCATACTTCCAGAACCGCTTTCCGTTCTTCCTCGCTCAGGGCATTCGCAGGACGGGGCCGTTCCGCTGTTAGACGGCCATCCCCTTTTCCTGCCTTATCCGCTTCTTGCCAGCGCCGCAGGGTGCGCGCCGACCGTCCCAGGAGCTCAGCAATCTTTGAAAGCCGCGCACCGGCTTGCTCCGCTTCATCCACCAGCTGGAGTATCGCTTTGCGATCCGGGGTGCTGGTCATTTTTCCTCGTCCCCCCAAATCGCTTCGAGCTTTTTTGACAGCACCAATAATGCGGCGGTTTCTGCCAGCGCTTTTTCCTTCTTCTTCAGATCCCGCTCCAGCTCTTTGAGACGTTGCTGGTCGGCTTTGCGTGCTTGTTTGAGCTTTTCATTCTGCGTGCGATCCCAGTCGTTCGCCTGCTCACAAGCCTGGCGCCATTGCCGTATCTGCTCCGGATACAGACCACGTTCCCGGCACCAGGCTGACAGCTCGGCCTCATTCAGTGCCGCTGTCTCGACTACGGCAGCGAATTTGTCTGCCGCCGTCCAGCCTGCCGGTGTCTGGTCACCATCCGGCAACAACCGGCCCTTGGCGCGCGCCGCATTGCGCCAGTTGTACAAGGTCGCTTCCGAAATACCTTCCTCTTTGGAAAGCGCCCGGATATTGGGATTGTTTGGTGGCAGCATCTTTTTCAATACCGCCTCTTTGCGTTCTGCTGAATATCTCATTACGGTCCTCTCTTCACCCCCTCTCAGGTCTAAGTTAGAATCCCACAGCTGTGGGGTGACAAGTATCCTGACAGAGGGGGGAG
>JALVNE010000128.1 GCA_027026755.1 Sedimenticola sp.
TGGGAAATGTTTCCCGACACAGCGCCACATTGAGGAGGACAGGTCATGAAAGAGTTTAACGCAGAGCAGGTACGGATAGAGAGTGCATCGTCACTGGAGATAATCCGGCAGGCAAGGTCGGAGAAGGAATACGCCATTTATGTTGGACTGGACGTGCACAAGGATACGATTGCCGTCGCAGTGGCTTGGGCCGGTCGTGATGAGCCCGAGTATTGGGGAGAGATCAAGCACAGCCGCAAGGCGGTGGAGAAGCTGATTAGGCAGTTGAGTGAGGCGTGCGGTGGGGCGCTGCTGCTGTTCTGCTATGAAGCCGGCCCCTGTGGATATGGCTTGCATCGCCAGATTGTAGAAAGCGGACATGATTGCGAAGTGGTAGCCCCTTCCCGGATTCCGAAGCGTCCGGGAGACCGGATCAAGACCGACCGGCGGGATGCCTTGAAACTGGCGAGTCTGCTGCGGGCGGGCGAGCTGACAGGCATCTGGATTCCGGACGAGGAACAGGAGGCGATACGGGATCTTTGCCGCGCCCGGGCCGACATGAAGAGCCAGGAACGCAAGGCGCGCCAACAACTGAATGCTTTCGTGCTGCGTCACGGCCACCATTGGCCATCCAACAAGACCCGTTGGACGGTAACCCACTACAACTGGCTGGAAGAACTCAAGTTTGCCCATGATTGGCAACAGGTGGTGCTCCAGGAATACATCGACGCGGTCAAGGCCGCCAGTGAGCGGGTGGCGAGCATGACGGATCAGATGATGCGCGTTCTGCCTCAGTGGAAAATGGCGCCGATTGTCGATGCGCTGACCGCCTTGCGCGGGATCGACAAACTCTCCGCCATGACCTTGCTGGCGGAACTGGGCGACATCAGTCGCTTCCAGTCGCCGCGGCAACTGATGGCCTACTTGGGCCTGGTGCCCAGTGAGCACAGCTCAGGCGGGCGACGGCGCCAAGGGGCGATCACGCTCACCGGCAACAGCCATGCTCGGCGTACTTTGGTGGAGTCGGCCTGGAGCTACCGCTTCCCGGCGCGCCAGACGGCTCACCTCAAGCGCAAATCGGTTGCCGCCTCAGCGGAGGCCAAGGCCATCGGCTGGAAGGCCCAGAAGCGCCTGTGCGGGCGTTACCGCACCCTCACCCAGGCCGGCAAGAACACCAAACTGGTGTGCGTGGCCATTGCCCGTGAGTTGACCGGTTTCATCTGGGATATCGTCTGCCGCGAGATGGCGAAAACAAAGATGGTGGCACAGTAACCCCCCATCTTCATAACTCTCAACCGACAAACAACCGAACAGGAGGCACTACAGGCACGTTGATTCAGGGTATATCAGGCCGGTGTGGAGAACCCTTGACCGGGCTAAACCGGCACCGGGGGGATAATCCCAAAAGGGCGTTCCCCCCGATGATCCCTGATACTAGAGAAAGGCCAGCTCCGCGACGTAGTGAAGTCCGGTGGTAACCAACCCACGCATATCAGCATGATCCACCGTCGCAGTCTGCCTGATGTATCCTGAGCCAACGTGCTTGGTAACGACCATGAAACTTGGCAACACCAAAGAGCGGGCTTATCCACCCTTTGCCCACCGCTGCGCAAGGGATGGTGGGTTGCTCCGCCGTGGACAAAGCGTGGATAAGCCCTTGAGGTAAACCAAACACTTGACAGGTCAAAACATATCAGC
>JALVNE010000129.1 GCA_027026755.1 Sedimenticola sp.
CCCAGGCCATACAGGAGCGACATGGAAGCCGGGGACTGAGGAAAAACCAATGCCTCAGGCCAGTTCCTCCATCTCCACGGCTTTCCGGGCAGAACAGGCCACCCGGTTCCTGCCGGCCTCTTTGGCGGCGTACAAGGCCTGATCCGCAAGAAACAACAGGTATTCCGGTGCGTGATAGTCATCGGGCACCAGACTGGCCACGCCACAACTCACGGTAGGATGCACGACCACGCTGCCTGGAGAATGAGGCAGGCTGATGTCCAGCCGGGCGATGCTTTCGCGCAGGTCCTCGGCGATTTCGCAGGCGTGTTCTGCGCCGCAGCCGGGCAACAGCAGGGCAAACTCCTCCCCTCCCAGCCTGGCCACCATTTCACCCGCCCGGCGGCCATGCTCCTGCAGCACCCGCGCCAGCTGCCTCAGGCACTGGTCCCCCGCTTGATGCCCGAAACGGTCATTGACGGCCTTGAAATGATCCACATCGATCATGACCAGAGCCAGGTTTTCCTTCTGCCGCAGGGCGCGCCGCCATTCCTCCTGGAGGCGGCCGAAGAACCTGCGCCGGTTCGCCAGACCCGTGAGTTCGTCGGTGAGGGTCTGCTCCTCCAGGCGCTGGTTGGCATCCTGAAGTTCCCTGTTGAGAATCCCCAGGCGCTGGCGTTCGCGGCGCAACTGCTGTTGCAGGAGGAAGCCCCGGCGGCTGTCGTACTCCATGGTATAGCCAGCCACCATGCCCATGATATTGGTGGACACGCAAAAGAAATTGCCGGCAATCAGATCCCAGCGGCTGGCATCCCCCCACCACAGATTGGCCAGATTGTAGGCCAGCAGGCCCGTCCAGGTAATGGCTGCCGCCCATACGAAACGCAGGCGCGCCACCGTATAACCATACAGGGCAATGAGCATCAGGCCCGCCACATAGACATCGTTCATCTCCGCTGGGATGATCACCGTCATAGCCACCACAGCCAGGTTGCCAACAAGCAGCGCCAGGGCCATGAGGGGCTGGCCATAACGCCAGTAGTAGCGTCCCGAGAGCAGCAGCAGAATGGCCATCAGGGGCAAACAGGCGAAAACGTAACGAATGGCCCACAGCTGTTGCACCAGCTCCGGATAGAGCAGCCAGTCCAGCACGCCGAAAAAACAGAACAGCAACAGGGCCAGTCCCATGGCAAGCAGGCTCTGGGCATGAAAACGCCGACCATAGCTGGCACGAAAGGATCTTTCCAAGTGGGGATCTTGGAAGGACAGGGTGATCAGGTTAATATCCAGCAATTCTTTGGCCCAATTTCGTGTTGCGTGGAGCAGGAACATCGGCATATCCCACATTTGGGCTCGATGCCCCGAGTCCATGCCCTTATGTGTAGATACGTATTTCTGGAACCAGGCGGCTCATTCCCCTGTCCGGGCAAAGCGTCTCGTCATCCGCGTAACCACCAGATCATCCAAACACCATGAACAAGCTACTGAATACATCGCCAGCGCCAACCGCAGACCTGCATGATTTCCAGGAAATCGTCATCGAGGCCTCCAACAGCCAACCCGTGTTGGTGGATTTCTGGGCAGACTGGTGCGCCCCCTGCCATGCCATCGCCCCCCATCTGCAACGGGTGATGGATGAAATGGCCGACCGGGTTCAGCTGGTCAAGGTGGAGGTGGACCACGGCGAGAACATGAAACTCGCCGGCCGTTACAAGCTGCGCGGCTTTCCCACCATCATGCTGTTCGTGGACGGCAGGGAGGTGGCGCGCTTTGCCGGCAACCGCGCCAGCCACTGGATCAGGGACTGGCTGGATCAGCATCTCCCAGCCTGAACCCAATACTGTTGATTGTAAGGGCTGGTGGTTGCTCAGGCCAGGGAAGGGTTTTCGGCATTCCCTGACCTGAATGACCACCAGATCCAAATACCAGGACTTTGCCTTCGTCAATCCATTGGCCCTGAACCAGGCGAATTTCACAACCGCTGCAATCAATTGACGGTAGAATGGAGGCTCACTGGCGAATCATCCGGGCACAGGCCCGGCAGGAAAACAAGGTAGCCACCAATCATGCCCTGGCTGCAGGCACACCTAGAAGTGGACAAGTCCCGAGCCCCCCTGGTCGAACTGTTGTTCCAGCAGCTCGGCGCCCTGTCGGTCACCCTGGCGGATGCCCGGGACCAACCCATGCTGGAGCCGCCTCCCGGCGCCATGCCCTTATGGCAGGACACCCGGGTCACTGGGCTGTTCGACGGCACTACCGATGCGGATCACCTGCGCGCGCATATCGACGAAGTGCTCGAGGAGGAAAACAGCCGCAGTCTCACTCTGGAGATCCTTGAGGACCAGGCCTGGGAAAGAGCCTGGCTGGAGCATTTCCAGCCCATGCGTTTTGGCGACAGGCTCTGGATCTGTCCCACTGGCCGCGAGCTGGATGAGCCGGGCGCCACGGTGATTCACCTCGACCCCGGTCTGGCCTTCGGTACCGGTACCCATCCCACCACCGCCCTGTGCCTGGAGTGGATCGATGCCGCGGACCTCAAGGGCAAGACCGTCATCGATTTTGGTTGCGGCTCCGGGATACTCGCCATCACTGCCCTCAAACGTGGCGCAGGGCAGGTCATTGCCGTGGACCATGATCCCCAGGCTATCGTCGCCACGCGCAGCAACGCCGAGCGCAATCAGGTTGACGAACGCCTGGTAACCTTGGCCGCCGCAGACTTTCAGCCCCGGGAAGCCGAGGTGGTGCTGGCCAACATCCTGGCCAACGTGCTCGTGGATCTCGCCCCCCTGATCCGCGACTTGGTGGCTCCGGGCGGTGAACTGGTGCTCTCGGGCATCCTTAGGCACCAGGCGCAAGAGGTTGCCCGTGCCTACCAGCCTGCCATATCCATGCAGCCACCCGCCATTCTGGACGACTGGGTACGATTGCAGGGAGTGCGCTCATGAAAGTCCGCTGCCCTCACTGCCAGGTCATTTACGACATCCCTTCCGCCATTTTGAAAAGAACCGGTGGCAAGGCGATATGCAGCGAATGCCACAATATGTTTCGCGCTGTGCCGAAATGGAAAATCCAGTCCGGCAACGACGACAAACGGCCGGCGCCAAAGCCTCCCGCTCCCCGAACCGGCCAAGAACAGAAACCGGCGCGGCCTGCCAGCGTGCAGGAAAGCCTGCCCTTCCCGGATTCCGGCTCCAAGCGAGCCTCCACTGCCAGGGAAACAAGCACGGTGCCGGCAACGCCCCGCCAGCCGTCACGGGCGACGGCAAAGGCCCCGCGACCGGAGGGAACGGACGCCCGGACAGGGGCAAAGCCTTCCCGACCGGAGCGCACCAGCCGCAGAACGGAGACCAAGCCCCCGCAGCGTCCGGACTCCCGCGCAGCAGTAGAAGCCGTCCAGTTTGCCAAGGCGGACAAGCTTGCTCTGCCGGATGCTCTGCCGGACACCCAACCACTGGAAGATACCCGCGCGACCGCTCCCTCCCACGAGGACGCGCCGCCTGCTGAACATCCGTCGGAGGCGCCTTCCAGTCTCTTCGACGATGACCCTTTCATTTCGGATCTGCCGCCCCCGCACCAGAAGAAACTCGACGCCCGCAAGGTCCTGTCCCTGGGCCTGCTGACGCTGCTGGCAGGCATTCAGCTGGCCTGGCTGCAGAAAGACGCCTTGCTGCAACAGCCCTGGCTGCGTCCAGTGGCAGAGAAGATCTGTCCCTATTTCGACTGCCAACTGCCCGAGACGGACCACGGGCAGGCCTACCATATCCTCGACCGCCTGTTCGAACCGGCCGCCTCGCATCCCGGCGCCTACCGCTTGAGCCTGCTGCTGCGCAACGACAGCGGCAAGACCCAGCCACCACCGGCCCTGCAGCTGAGCCTGCTGGACCGGGCTCAGCAGGTCATGGCCAGGCGCACCTTTTCCCCTGCCGACTATGCCAGGGGTCAGTCGCCCAGCATCGCCCCCCTGAAACCGGGAAGCACCCTGGAAGTGCATCTGCTGCTGATCCCCCCCCTTCCCGATATCGCGGGTTTCGAACTGGAACTGCATCCCTCCCGCTCATGAGAATCGGCACTATCCAGCTTCAGGGGCCGCTGCTGCTGGCGCCCATGGCGGGGATCACGGATCTGCCCTTTCGCAATCTGTGCCGCCGCTTTGGCGCCAGCCTGGCCTTTTCAGAAATGATCAGCGCCGATACCAGCCTCTGGGCCAGCCGCAAGACCCAGACCCGCCTCAACCGGGAAGGGGAAATACCGCCGGTGGCGGTGCAGATCCTGGGCACGGACCCGGGCCGGCTGGCGGAAGCCGCCCGCCTCAACGTGGATCTGGGCGCGCAGATCATCGACATCAACATGGGCTGCCCGGCAAAAAAAGTGTGCAAGGTGGCCGCCGGTTCCGCCCTGTTGCGGGACGAAGCCCTGGTGGCGCGCATTCTGGAAGCCGTGGTGGCTGCCGTGGAGGTGCCCGTGACCCTGAAGATACGCACCGGCTGGGACCTGAGCAGCCGCAATGCCCTCAACATCGGCCGCATTGCCGAGAATAGCGGCATCGCCATGCTGACCATCCATGGCCGCACCCGGGCCTGCAAGTTCTCGGGAGAGGCCGAATACGAAACCATTCGGCAGGTAAAACAATCACTTGGCATCCCCGTGGTGGCCAATGGCGATATCGGGGATGAAAAAAAGGCCGAACAGGTGCTGAAATTTACCGGCGCTGACGCTATCATGATAGGCCGCGCTGCGCAGGGCAGGCCGTGGATATTCCGGCACATCGCCCATTACCTCGCAAGCGGAGAGCAGCTCCCGCAGCCCCGACCCGCATGGATCGGCGCCCTGCTGCTGGAGCACCTGGACGCCTTGTACAGTCTCTATGGCGCCCGGCACGGGGTACGCATCGCACGCAAGCATATCGCCTGGTACAGCAGGCAGATGCAGGGGGCCGCACAATTCCGGCGGGAAATCAACAAGGTGGAAAGCACCCGGGATCAGCAACAGCTGGTCAGACGCTTTTTTTTCGACGGGCGCAAGGGGGAAAAGGCAGCATGAGTTTCGAAGACACGGGCCGCAGCATGAAGCGCCAGGCGCTGATGGTGGGCAAGGAAAGCCGCGAAGACTCCCTCGCAGACTGTGTACGGGACGCATTGAACAGCTATTTCTCTCAGCTGGACGGCCATGAGCCCAGCGGCCTGTACCAGATGGTCATGGAAGAAGTGGAACGTCCCCTGTTCCAGACGGTGATGGAACATACCGGCGGCAACCAGACCCGCGCCGCCGCCCTGCTGGGCATCAGCCGCAGCACCTTGCGCAAGAAACTGGCCCGCTTCGAAATCGGCTGAATTCACATCCGTTTTTCCAGATTTCTTTTCTCCAAGCATCCTTTCAGGAAACTCCGACATGACTGCAATCACCCGCGCACT